>JAIEPY010000039.1 GCA_019748155.1 Burkholderiales bacterium
ATTATTGTGTATATAAACCACAGTTGAAGTCGAGCTATTACCAAAAACTGGGATTGTTCCTGCGTTATCTATTGTAATTGCAGTCGGAGTAACTGTTGGTGATGTTCCATTGCCATTGCTATTGCTTGTTGAGCCATTGCAGGCAGTAATACTAGTAATAACAAGCAATCCAGAGGCGAAATATAGCAGTTTGCTTTTTAGCAATGGCGGTAAATTCTTCATTTTTTATAAAACCTGATAATAGTTAATCTAGAGCAATAATGGTATATTCTTTAGTTTATCATAGGCTTTCAATATTATTTATAGTAGATTTTTAGATTGCTTGAGTGCAGAGGCAATTGAGATAATGAAATTCAGCTGTGAATATAGTTGGAAAATAAAAAACCACTGAGCATAACATTGTTATTCCAGTGGTTTTAAATTATTCTACAAGAAATACTTGATAGATTAAGCTTATGTAAGACTATAGCTTAAAGGTTTTAACTTTAAGTTTTTTATCTAAATTTTTGCTGATTACATCTAAGAAGTCTTCAGTAGCCAGATATTGACTTTCGTTTACTTGATCGCCATAGATACAAACGGCCAAATCTTTAGTCATCTTGCCTGATTCTACGGTTTCTACGCATACTTTTTCCAATGTCTCGCAGAAATTAATTAAATCCTTGTTACCATCTAGTTTCCCACGATGCTCTAAACCACGAGTCCAAGCAAAGATTGAGGCAATTGGATTAGTTGAGGTTTTTTTACCCTGCTGGTGTAAGCGATAATGGCGGGTAACTGTTCCATGTGCTGCTTCTGATTCAATGGTTTTACCATCTGGGGTAACTAAAACTGAGGTCATTAAACCTAATGATCCGAAACCTTGTGCAACGATATCTGATTGAACGTCTCCATCATAGTTCTTACATGCCCAGATGAAATTACCATGCCATTTGAGCGCTGAGGCAACCATATCATCAATTAAACGGTGCTCGTAAGTGATACGATTTTTGATGAATTTCTCTTTAAATTCATTTTCATAAATCTCTTGGAAAATATCTTTAAAACGACCATCATATTTCTTCAGAATAGTATTTTTAGTTGATAAATATAAAGGCCATTTTTTATCTAACGCCATATTAAAGCAGGCGTAAGCAAAACCACGGATTGATTCATCAGTATTATACATACCTAATGCAACGCCATCATTTTCATAGTTGAACACTTCATGTACTTCTGGAGTACCGTTTTCAGGTGTGAAGGTGATAGTTAGTTTACCTTTACCTTTGGTTACGAAGTCGTAAGCTTTATATTGATCGGCATGAGCATGACGTCCAATTACAATTGGAGCTGTCCAGTTAGGAATTAAGCGTGGGATGTTGTTACATACGATTGGTTCACGGAATACGGTTCCATCCAAAATATTGCGAATAGTTCCGTTTGGAGATTTCCACATTTTTTTGAGATTAAATTCTTTTACGCGCGCCTCATCTGGAGTAATAGTTGCGCATTTAATACCTACATTATATTTTTTGATTGCTTCCGCAGATTCTACTGATACTTTATCTTCTGTTTTATCGCGATTTTCAATGCCAAGATCGTAATATTTAATGTCCAAATCAAGATAGGGTAAAATTAATTTTTGTTTAATAAACGCCCAAATGATTCGCGTCATTTCATCGCCATCTAGTTCAACGATTGGGTTTGCAACTTTAATTTTTTGCATTTAACGACCTTTCATAGTAAATTATTAAGCGCTGGGATTATAGCATAAATGGAAGGTTGATTAGTTAGAATTTAGTTTACCCGCATTAACTATTGCTTATAATTTCCAAGGCATAATACCAGCTTATTGAATCTTTTGTCTTTGCTGTTGTGGGTTTTTAAAGCTAACAGTTGTTGCTCCATCCTAATTCCATTGCCGTTCAACATTGCGCAAAGCAAATTTTCTGGTTAGGATCAGCGAGCAGATCCCGGCAATTAGGCAGCAAGTAGCGAAACTAAATGCGGAGTAATTAAATTTACCTGTTATATAATCGCTGAGCTGAATTCCAGCAGCAAATAATAAGGTTTGGCTAAAGGTCATCAATGATGCTGCCATGCTTTGTGAAACATTTTTATTACTCATGATTAGTCGAATTATACTACCATTACTTAAACCTAAACCTAAACTATAGAAAAACAGCCCAACAGAAAGTAAATTAATAGAGAAATTAAAAACAAAGCTAAAAATAACTCCGGCTAAGGAGATATAGCAACCGCGCAAAATTAATTGATGAAATTGCCAGCGTCCTGCCAAGAATTGCATAGCAATACTTGAAATTGACAGACCGCCAATAGTAATAATCTGATAAATGATGTAATGAGTGTAGTCCAAGTGAAGATTGTGCAGAATCAAATTGGGGGCTAATCCGAGCCAGATTAATAATGGCATTGCTGCAGCAATTGTGCAAGCTACACCTAGCATATAATTTGAACTGGTCGCAATTTCCCAATAATGGCGCAATACTGGCTTTAGTTCTAGTTTTTCAACTCGAGTAGTGCTTTCAGGAGTATTTTTATACAAGCCACACAAGCTGATAAAGCCTAAGATACAAGTTAAAATAAAAATATAGCGCCAACTACTATAACTAACGATTATACCACCAATTAGAGGCCCGATTAGCGGTGCAAGGATGCTTATATTACCCATGATAGAGATAATTTTAACTGCACCCTTATCGTCAAATTTTTCATGGATAATCGCATAACCCATCGCGATAAATGCCATTCCACTACCTTGTAACCAGCGTCCTAACATAAACTGATTAATACTCATACTGCAGGCGATAAGGATAGTAAAGATTAAGAACGAGAAATTACCAATTAAAATCATTTTTCGTTTACCATAACGCTCAGCAAGAGGTCCAAGCCAGAGTTGAATCGCACATTCACCCAACATATAGAAGCTAAGTGATGCAGCAACATAGCTCAATGGCGCGTTAAACTGATTGACTACCGCGATCATCCCCGGCATAATCATATCATTAGCAGAGTAGGTGGTAAATTCGTAAATAACTAGGAATACTGCAAATAAATAAAGTTTTTTCATTATGTCGTCAATAAGTACTTTTCAAAAGTTATCAATCTAGGAAAAATTTAGTATTCAATGGAACATAATCAGTTTTTAAATGATTGATTTTAATTAGTTTTGTGCTGGAGACATGACTTTTCTCGGCGATATTATATAACGTATCGCCGGTTTCAATCACAATATAATGTTTACCACGAGGTGAGGTTTTGATTCTGGATTTAAAACTTGGACGCGCTTGAGGTGATTTTGTTTTAATCGGAGTATTTGTTTTTGATTGCGCTTTATCAGTCTTGGCAGTTGATTTATGTGCCGCATTAATTGGAGTTGAATCCATTGCTGAAATAGTCTTACTTGTATTGCTAGATAATTTTATTTTATTGTTAGCAATTTTAGTTGAGGGGGTTGGTTTTACTGCCATGATTTGATTGCCTTCAGCTGCCTGTGATGCTGCTGAGGGTTGGTCAAACGTTGCTAGTTGTTGTTTCAGTTGTTTGATTCGATTAGCTAGAATCTTTTTATTTTTAGCACTTAAATTAGCGCTTTTTAGGCCACTTAGCGCAGTTATTTTCATTTGCAATAATTCTGGTGTAACTATTCCATCATATGAGCTAACATAATAGCTGGCTCGAGGGTAATTATTTTGCAAAATATAGGCATAAGTTATTCCTAAATAAGCAGCTAAAGGTGGATTTGATTTGCTGAGTACTTGTGAGTAGCTGTCAATCGCTGATTCTAGCTTATTTTGGCTGGTATAGCAATCGCCATGACTAATATAGACTGAGTTTAGTTCTGACTCACTATTTGCTGCAAGTTTGATTGCTTGTTGATAGTTCAAATCTGCCTGCGGATATTTTTGAGTGACGCAAAAGAAATTAGCATAAGCTAGCCTAAATTCAGTATTCTCATCATCTATATCAATCGCACGTAAATAGCTTGTTTCTGCTGCTTTATAATCTTGTAATTGTTGATAAGATTTTGCTTGAACTAACCAGCCATATCCATTATCTGGATCTTGTTGTATTGCCATATTGGCAGATTCCAGTGCGTCATCTGCTTGAGATTGCTTAAGTAATAAATTTGCGTTATTAATGTAATTGCTAGTGCTTTTTGTACTAGGCTTGACGCTGGAACAAGCCAATAAATTTATACTGATAAGACTTAGTAATAGTAAGTTTTTGTAATTAATCATTTAATCTCCTTGCGAAAATAAAAGCACATAAAGGTAAACAGCCGCAAGTGAGTGCGCGCAGGACATTTATCATAGTCTTTAAAAGACTCAGTAAGACGCGTATTAAGTACAAGTATCGCATTCATCCCCAGCAGTTGAGCCTATGAAGCTTCATATCTCTAGTAAATAAATCTATCAACCTTCATTATTATTGGGGCTAATACTTTCCCATGAATAACAAGCAGGGCACTGCCAGAAGAAGGTTTTAGATTTAAAGCTGCAACACCCGCAATGATAGTAAGATAATTTATCATTATATTTCAGGAGTAGGTTTTTAATTCTTTCGGCATCGCTTTTACTCTCTTGTGCTTCGAGAATGTGCGCCCGCGCATCAATAATTAATGCTGCTACTTTGGCACTAGGGCGGTGAATGAGCGAGTTGCGCAGATATTCAACAGTTGCTTCAGGCGTATCATAATTAGCGAGTTTTTGGTATGCGACATCATGAAGATTTAATTGTGGAAATAATGTTGCATAGCCTTTGATTAGTGTCAGACCTTCTTTGACTTTATTAATTCGTAGATAGGCATCAAACATTTTGTCCAAAACTAATGGTAAATATTGATAGCTTTGCTTTTCAATTTGCTGCCAGGTTTGGATCGCGCTAGTGTAATCTTCCTGATTAAAATAAACCTCGCCGAGCAAAATATTGGCACGGACACATTTACGATTAGTGTCTAATGCAGTTGTTACAAACTCTTTTGCTTTATCATAGGAGGATTTAATAATAGCTTCTTGCGCCAATTCACAGTTAAACTGAGCCAGCTCAGTATGGAAACTGAAATCAGAACTGGCAAGTTTTTTAGCGGTATCAATTGCTTCAATCCAGTTTTTATCTTGCTGGTAAATCAGCAAGAGCATTTCAAGTGCCTGATGTCCATACATTTCGCTATTGAGTAATTTTAAGAGCGTTGATTCTGAACGATCAATCAGTCCAGCTTTTTGGAAATCTTGTGCCAATTCCAGACGAATTTTATCTTTGGTTTCATTAGAAAAAACATATTGTGAGGTAAGTAATTTGGTGTGTAATTTGATAGCTAAATCATTTTCTCCACGCTTACGATATAAGCGCCCGAGACTAAACTGTAATTCAACTAATTGTGGCTCTTGTTCTACAACTTGCTTAAGTTCATCACTGGCAATGCCAGTTTTATTATCAACTAAGGCATCTACGCTGTCAAAAATCCTTTGTGGTAAGCGTTTGGCTTGTTTGAGAACTACTTTCATGTCAATACGTCCGGCAATCCAGCCAAATGCAAAGAAAAGCGGGGTAATTAATAACCAAATAACTAAAATATCCAAATCTAAATTCCCTGTGGTTAAATAATTTGATCGGCTTTAGATGTTTTTTCTTCAATCTTGCCGAGTTGTTTTTTAAATTTGCTAATTTGAGATTTTAACGCTAAGTTATTAACAAACCCATAAAGTAATCCGATTAGCAATCCTCCGACAGCAAAAATTGCTAATGTGATAATTAGTGGTAATTTTAATACATAGACACTGAAAAAGTTAAACTCAACAGTTTGCATATTATTTATAGCAAGTACTAGGAGCAGAACAAAAACTACGACTTGAATTATAATTTTGAATACTTTCATAGTGTTACCTTTTTTTAGCTGGTGTATTTTACGCTTTTATAAACTTAATTATACCACAATAATAATATACCTCTTCTCCTAACTTAACCCTAAAGTGATGCGGTCTAAATTATTTTTGCCTGATAATTTGCAATGTCTGCACTAAAGCCATTCTGGTATAATAACGTTAACAATTTGGAGGTATTTTACTCAATGAAAAAAACAAAACAAAATGCGATTTATGCACAATCAGGTGGCGTTACTGCGGTTATTAATGCCTCAGCAGCCGGAGTAATAAATGCTTGTCGTCAGTATTCTGATCAAATCGGTACACTATATGCTGGTTCAAATGGTATTTTGGGTGTCTTAAATGAAGAATTAATTGACACTACTCTAGAACCTCAGGCTGCGATTGACGCACTACGTCACACCCCTAGTGGAGCGTTTGGTTCTTGTCGTTATAAACTTAAATCATTGGAACAAAATCGTCGTGAGTATGAACGTTTAATCGAAGTTTTTGCCGCTTATGACATAGGTTATTTCTTTTATAATGGTGGTAATGATTCGGCTGATACTTGTCTAAAAGTTTCGCAAATTGCAGAAGAATTAGCTTATCCGATCCATGCTATTCACATACCGAAAACTATTGACAATGACTTGGTTGTAACTGATAATTGCCCAGGTTTTGGTTCAGTTGCCAAATATGTAGCAACTTCAATTCGTGAAGCAGGTTTTGATCTTGAATCAATGCATAAAACTTCAACTAAGGTTTTTATTTTGGAAGTTATGGGACGTAATGCCGGATGGATTGCAGCTGCTTGTGGAGTGGCTAGTGAATCGGAAGAACAACCACCTCATATTATATTGTTTCCTGAAATAACTTTTGACGAGGATGGGTTTATTCAAAAAGTTAAACATTCAGTAGATAACTATGGGTACTGTGTTATTGCTGTATCTGAGGGGCTTAAGGATCGCTATGGAATGGAATTAAGTGCTTCGCAACATACGGTAGATGATTTTGGACATCATCAATTAGGCGGTGTAGCTCCGGTAATTGCAGGAATTATTAAAAAACGCTTAGGCTACAAATACCATTGGGCGGTTGCTGATTATTTACAGCGTGCAGCTCGCCATATTGCTTCCGCGGTTGACGTTGAACAAGCCTATGCTCTTGGATTTAAAGGTGTTGAAATGGCTCTTGCTGGCGCAAATGCAGTAATGCCATACATTAACCGAGTTTCAACTACGCCGTATCAGTGGGCTATCGAACAAGTTGCACTGACTAAGGTTGCCAATAAAGAAAAATTTATGCCTCGTGATTTTATTAGCGAAGATGGGTTTCATATTGCAGCCCCTTGCCGTGAGTATATTTTACCATTGATTGAAGGCGAAGATTATCCTCCGTACAGAAATGGCTTACCAGATTATGTACGCCTAAATAAACAATATATCGCAAAGAAATTAAAGGACTTTAATCAATGATGACACTGAAAGTGACACTGGCAATTACTGGTGCCAGTGGTATGCCATATACACTTAAATTATTGTCTGAGCTGTTAGCCAGAGAGTGCTTAGTTAATCTGGTTATCAGCAAGGCTGGCATACTTACGCTTAGGCAAGAGCTTGATATTGTGCTTAGTGCTAATATTGAGCAATCCCGCTTAAAGTTGATTGAGACACTAAACCTGGTGAACCCCGATAATTTTAAACTTTATGCAATTGCCGATTGGTTTGCACCTATGGCATCTGGTTCAAGTGTGGATGATGCAATGGTGGTGTGCCCATGCTCAATGGCAACTCTGGGTAAGATTGCAAGTGGCATTGGTGATGATTTAATTGCTAGAAGTGCTGATGTAATTCTCAAAGAACGCAAAAATCTAATCATTGTTCCGCGTGAAAGCCCATTTTCGACAATCCATTTGGAAAACATGCTCAAATTATCGCGTTTAGGTGTCGCAATAGTTGCACCGATTCCGGCATTTTATAACCATCCCAAGACACTTGATGATGTAATCAATTTTATTGTAAGCCGTATTTTGGATCAGTTAGGTATTAATAATTCTTTAACAAAGCGCTGGTAGATTTGCTATAATACTTTATTAAAATTTATGGTTATTAAGGATTGAAATGGAACATACTATACAACAAATTAAAAAACTAGTTAATGAAAATAATGTTGTCTTATTCATGAAGGGTAATGCAAAGTTTCCAATGTGTGGATTTTCAGGGCGTGCTCTTAAAATTTTATCATTATGTGGTGTAACTGATTTTATTACCGTCAACGTGCTTGAAGATGAGAGTGTACGTCAAGCAATTAAAGAATACTCTAATTGGCCGACAGTTCCGCAGCTCTACGTAAAAGGTGAGTTTATCGGTGGATCCGATATTATGGCAGAGATGTATGAATCTGGTGAATTACAAGAAGTTTTTAAATAAATCAGAAGGCGCTATTATGCGCCTTTTTAATTTTAGAGGTATTATAAATGAATGGATTTCTTAATCTGCTGCAGTTACGTACTATTGAGCAGGAAGCAGCTAATTTGGGAATTAATTTGATTGAGCGGGCAGGGCTTTCAATTGCAAAATTAGTTGGTTCGCAGTTTAGTAAAAAACACCGCATTTTAGTAGTCGCGGGTCGGGGAAATAATGGCAGTGATGGAATGGCGGCCGCAATTAATCTGATTGAAGCCGGCTACAAAGTTGATTTGGTTCGTTTATTTAAAGATAATACTGCGCTTAATCAACAGTGGTATGAGCGTTGTGTTGTACTTAAAAAACCTTTAACTAGGATACCTAGTGATTTGTCTAAATATCAGTTAATTATTGATGCAATTTATGGTATTGGTCTTACTCATGAATTAGATGTAGAGACGGCTAAAATTGTTCAAAAAATTAACCAGCAGTCTTCTTTTGTTTTAAGCTTAGATGCACCAAGTGGCTTGAATCCATTTAGCGGTAAGGTATTTGGTGAGGCAATTCATGCAGATTGTACTTTAACTTTCATCAGCGATAAGCCTGGGTTGCACACTGGTGACGGTTTAGATTGTAGCGGTGAGGTTCAGGTGGTCGAATTAGTTGATATTTCTGAATATAAATTACCTGATGCATTATATCCAGCTAGTTTTAATGTTTTGGATGATATTAACTATAGCCCTCTTTTGCGCATGAAATTTAACACCAACAAAGGTAGCTATGGTACAGTTGCCATCATCGGCGGTAACAAAGGAATGCATGGTGCGCTATTTTTAGCCGGTAGAGCTGCATTGTTAGCCGGAGCTGGCAAAGTTGTACTTGGTGCATTGGACAATGATTTTAAGTTAGACTTTTCGATGCCTGAACTAATGAGTCAATCACCAAAAGAGATTGTTCGTAACCTACAAGCATTTGATGCAATTGCGATTGGACCGGGTCTGGGGCAAGACGATAAAGCGGTCAAAATTCTTGATAAATTATTGGGTGATATTGAAGATAGCAAATTACTAGTTGATGCCGATGCGCTAAATTTAATTGCTAATAATCTTGAGTTAAAATTAAAATTCCGTGAAGTACGTTATAAAATTATTACCCCACATCCTGGTGAAGCTGCGCGTATTTTGGGGGTTACTGTTAATGAGGTTCAGGAGGATCGCTTTATGTCGATTACAGATATTTCGACTAAGCTCAACGCTGTGACGATTTTGAAAGGCGCAGGCAGCCTGATTCAATCAAATAACCAAATTTTTGTTAATACTACAGGTAACCCAGGCTTGGCAAATGCCGGACAGGGGGATACTTTAACCGGCTTGATTGCTGCTTTTTTAGCTCAAGGTATGGAGATGCTGGATGCAACTCGCTTAGGTGTTTTTGTGCATGGTTTAGCTGCTGATCATTTAGTTGTTCAAAAGCGTGGCTATAATGGTATTTTGGCAAGTCTTGTGGCTGAAGAGGCTAGCTGTGTAATTAATGAAATTGTATATGGTAAATTATTCCAATAGTTTTATAGCTAAAATTAAAAAACCGCTGATTATCCAGCGGTTTTTTAATAGCTTTAACAAGCTTAGAATAAGTAACCAACTTTAAAATAAACTGTTGAGTTACCATCAGACATACCACCTGTACCAGTATTTGGTTGGTTGTTGAATGATTGATCATATTTATAACCAGCAGCAACCAAGATAGTTCTCGCGATATCGTATTGAACCTCAGGGTTGATTGTATAACGGAAATCAGAAACCCATCCTTGTTGTGTTTGGCCAGACCAAGCAGGATTTGCACCATTGTACACAGGACCAGCAGCACCATTATTCAAAGGACCTTGACCATCTTGAGTTGCGTCATAGGCAGTCATGTCAATTGAAAATTTCAAATTGTCTAATAAGCGATATTCTGGTTTAACACCTAGACCATAGTACTGATTTAAGTTAGTCATTGTAGTACCATATGTGTAAGTAACATAAGGGATAACTTGGAAACCATTTGAAGCATCACCAAAGAATTGGAATGCATAACCCGCTTTACCAGTAATTAAAGCTTGAGCATAGTTAGAACCTAGAACTGCTGAATTATATACAGAGTCATTCGCTTCAACATTTACCCAGATATTATTTTTAGTTTGTAAAGTAGAACCTAGCGTCCATGAATTACTAGTACCACCTTGACCTTCATTAATTGAAGTATTATTATAACCTGCATAAACGTTATTATTAAAATCTTGGAAAGTATCTGCCATTGCTACCATTGAAGTACCAGCTAAAATTACGGCAAGAAGTTTTTTCATTGTAAAGCCCTTTTTGTTAAAAATATTTTACATTGTCTAAGGAGGTTATTCTTGTTTAATGTCTCTCTCGTGACTAACAAGACCTCTTTATAAGTAGGGATTATAATACAATACAGGTGAAATAGTCAAGGAATCAACCTAATTTAAATAATGGTATACTGTAAAAAAGCAATAAAGTCAAAATAAATGGGTCAATTCGCACGAATTTTTTGACTTTTATTTGCTTGTGTGCTATGTGTGCTTAGAGTTGTTGAAGGTATTTTTTATGGAATACTTTGAGTTGCTCAACTAATTTAATAATTTGCTCACGTGGTGGTAAAAAAGTTGTTCTGAAATGTAATGTATTAGGAAATTGCCCAAAACCAGAACCCGGGACTACACAGATCCCAGTATCTTCTAATAGCTCCATACAATATTTCTCATCAATTGCTGCCTCTACCGCACGATTAATTTGTGCTGCTGGCAAATCAATTTTAACAAACGCATACATAGCCCCTTCGGGAATATTGACACTTAATCCGTCGATTTGATTAATTTCATAACCAATAATTTGCGCCTTTTCTTTAAGATTATTCAAAATATGCGTTTTTTCCTGTAGATAAACTTCATAACTCGCATCGCCTGGCTTAGGTGGGCTTACCATGAGGTAACACGCAATTTGCCCGGCTAAATTCGCACAGAGATTAATTGACTGAAGTTTTACAAATTGAGCAAAAACATCTTCTGGTACATTGCGTATTTCCAGATAGCCTGAGCGATGCCCGCATTCACCATAGAAGCCTTTAGACATTGAATGAAAACTAAATAAAGTCACATCAGTTACTTGCATTTCATGCATGACTTTGGCAAAGGAGTGGAATTTAGCCGTTTTGCTATAGATATTTTCTTGATATACCTCATCGGCTAAGATTGATAGATTATGCTTACGGGCAAAGTTTATAATCATTTTGATGTTGTCATAAGATAAGACTGCTCCAGTTGGATTGCCTGGATTAATTACCGTGATTGCAACCGGATTAAGCTTATTCATTTTGGCTGTGTTGTAGCTATCAAGCAGGCTTTCTTCATTGAGCTGCCAATGGTTAGCCTCATCTAAATAATAACCAATACTTTGTCCGCCAACCAGGGTTAAGGTTGCGCTATACATCGGGTATTGCGGTACTGGTAACATTAAGCCGTCAGTTGGGTTTTTAATAATTGCGGTAATAACCGATTGTGCAGCCTTACTCGCTCCATCGGTTAAGATAATCCGATCAGAATCTGCCGGAATATTATCCCGATTACGAATAAATTCAGCAACTGCAACTCTGGCAAACTCTACCCCCGCACTAGCCGAGTAAGCTCCAACCCCTTCAGGAATTGCGTTTAGAATCAGTTTAGCCCGCTTTATTGAATCGGGGTGAAATAATGAGCTGATATCTTTTTTGAGTAAATCAGGAAATTCAAGTAAGCTTAAAACCTCGCGGACATAAGTCATCGGTTTTTGCGCAAAAGCATGTGGATTTCCAATATTACAATAGGTGATTTTTTTACCTTGTTTTTCGAGGTCTTGTGCTCTGGTTACGATGCGTCCACGCACAGCGTAGTCAGCATCTAACAGACGTTGGCTTAAATTATTAAAGCTTAGCATAATGTTCAGTATAAAGATAGTTAAATAAAACGCATTGATAAATCAATTGCCTGAATGTTTTTGGTAAGTACCCCAATTGAAATTCTATGAATTCCGCTTTGCGCATAAGTGTGAATATTTTCCAGATTTACATTCCCTGAAACCTCGAGTTCCACTTGATAATTTTGACAATAATCTACACATTGAGAAATTTCTAGCATGCTCATATTATCCAGCAAGATTAATTTTACACCGGCATCCAATGCTTCTTTTAGTTCCACAAAGCTTTCAACCTCAATTTGAATCGGAATATCTGCGGGGATATGATTTTTAGCATAATTTAGCACTTGAGTAATTCCACCATGCGCAATAATATGGTTTTCTTTAATCAATACTCCATCAAATAAGCCAATCCGCTGATTAGTTCCACCACCAATGATTACTGCATATTTTTGGGCTTGACGTAGCCCTGGTATAGTTTTGCGAGTATCCATTATTTTCACATTTTTATTTGCTGCCTGAGTGACAAATTTATGCGTCATAGTAGCAGTCGCTGAAAGTGTTTGCAGAAAATTTAATGCAGTACGTTCAGCGGTTAGCATTGAACGAGAATTACCAGTTATTTTTAGCAGTCGTGTAGCAGCAGGTACTAGTTGACCCTCAGTGACGAACCATTCAAATTGACAGTTGCGATCACACAATAGGAAAGCATACTCAACCCAAGATTTGCCGCAAACAATCATTTCCTGATTGGTTGTAATTATTGCTGTTGATAATTTATCTTTATCAATCAATGATGCCGTCCAGTCGTGGCTATTTCCTAAATCCTCTAGTAGTGCGCGCGAAACTTCAGTCGCAATTTGGATATTACTTGGCTGACGGCGATTAGCTAAATTCATTGAAGTTACTTCATAAAATCAGGAATAGCTGGCATATTAGGCGAAATAGTAAGCACCTCATAACCATCAGGAGTAACTAGAATAGTATGCTCAAACTGTGCAGATAAGCTACGATCCTTAGTTAGTGCCGTCCAGCCATTGCTCGAAAATCTAACGGTACGCTTACCTTGATTAATCATTGGCTCAATCGTAAAGATCATACCTGACTGCAGTTGCGGACCTGTCTTGGCTTTGCCATAGTGAAGCACCTGTGGATCTTCGTGAAAACCCTCGCCAATTCCATGACCGCAAAATTCCTGAACTACGCTATAAGCATTTTTCTCTGCATGAGTTTGAATTGCATGTCCAATATCGCCAAGAAAATTACCGGGTTTAACTTGCTTAATTCCTAACCACATACATTCATAAGTAACCTGTACCAGACGTTTTGCCTGTGGAGTAACTTTATCGCCAACTAAATATGTGCGCGAGGTATCGCCGTGAAAACCATTTTTATACACGGTAATATCCAGATTAACAATATCGCCATTTTTTAATGGTTTGTCGTTAGGTATCCCATGGCAAATTTCTGCATTCACCGAAGTGCAGATTGAGTTTGGATAGGCTGGCCCTTTGGGGTTGGGTTGGTAATTTAGTGGTGACGGGTACGCGCTTTGCACATTAACAATATAGTTATGGCAAAGCTTATCCAGTTCAAGTGTAGTTATACCAGGCTTTACATATGGCTCAATATAATCAAGCACTTCTGCTGCTAGTTTACATGATATTCGCATTAAATCAATCTGAGCTTGAGTTTTTATAATTATTGACATATTTTTCCTAATACTCCAAATTCATGGCAAGTTTAATTTGTTTTAGATTATCACTGGCGATGTCGCGTGCACGCAAGCAGCCATCGGTGATGATTCGTTTTACTAATGTTGGTTCATCCTGATAAGGTTTGGCATTTTCTATTAATTCATTTTGCTGTAAATTAATCGCATCAATTAATGGTGCTTTACAGTCCAAACAACCTATTCCCGCAGAAAGACAGCCAAGCTCCGCCCACGACTTTACTTCATCATTACTATAAATTTGATGAAGTGTCCATACCGGGCATGACTCAGGATTTCCGCGATCTGTTTTTCGGATGCGTGCTGGATCGGTAGTCATTGAGCGAATTTTGCTACTTACTACTTCAGGCGCATCACGTAAATTAATGGTGTTATTTGCCTGATATGACATTTGATGCCCGTCTAATCCGAGTATTTTTATTGGTGGACTAGGCATTAGTTGTGGCTCATTCAGAAATACTTTACCTTTGTTTTCCAAAAATGCAAATAGCCTCTCGCGATCTCCATGAGACAGGTTTAGTGCATCATGGAGCATGAAGCGCGCTCGTTCTAAAGCGTTATCATCACCTTCTTGTTGATATTTGAGAAGTAAGCTTTCATAAAGCTCAGCTTTTTTATGCCCAAGTTTCTTTATTGATTCTTGAGCTTTGTTTTCAAAGCCATCCTCACGCCCAAAAAGATGGTTAAACCTTCTGGCAATTTCTCGGGCTAATTCTATATTAGCTATTTGCTCTTCTTGTGCTAGAACGTGACGAACATTATACATTAGAATATCAGAACTTTGAACTAAAGGCGCACCTAAAAAACCATATGTACTTGAGTCCGTATGCTCTAGCTCCTCGATAAGGTCTTTATAGCTTGGTACACGTTCCAGCCAACTTAGTGGTGTAATTGCACCTAATAATGCTGTTAGCTCATATTGCTCCGGTACTTTTGACTGAATGAAAATCGTGGCTTGTGAAGGATCTATCCCTGCCGCCAGCCAATTTATAACCATGTCATTGACGTACTCAGGTATATTCTCAGTATTATTAAAGTTTTGGATTAAACTATGAACATCTGCAACCATAAATAAACAATCATATTCATATTGAATTTTTTTCCAAGATTGTAATGCACCAAAATAATGCCCAAGATGAAGTGAACTATTGGGACGCATTGCAGCGAGTAAGTTTTTGGAGTGTATATTCATTTGAGTTTAGCGCAATAGAGTAAAAATGCCACCAACTATCAGACTATAAAGTGGTTGCATAATATAGTTTAGACCGCCAAGCAATAATAATGCAATCAGAATCCACATTCCATAACGTTCTGTTTGTGCGTATTGTTCTGCCTGTTTTGCTGGCAGCAATGAAAATAGAACTCTTCCTCCGTCTAAAGGGAGAATTGGTAACAAATTCAGAATTAACAAACTAACGTTAATGCTGACCCCTGCTTGTGCCATAAGACTTAACGGAATTCCAAAATAGCTGTCAAAATACATGGCGGCTTTAAGTAACAGTCCCCAAATTAGTGCCATCGCTAGATTTGAGAGTGGTCCAGCGAGCGCTATCCAGAGTAAATCCTTTTTAGGGCTTTTAAGCTTAGCAAAGTTTATTGGCACTGGTTTTGCCCAGCCAAAAATAAATCCAGCTCCACCTGACATTGCACCCAGAATGATGCTGATTAACGGAAATACCACGGTACCAAATGGATCGATATGGTGCAGCGGATTTAATGATAAACGTCCAAGTAATTTTGCGGTATTATCACCATATTTCTGTGCAACAAAGGCATGTGCTGCTTCATGAAGTGTTATTGCAAAAATTAGCGGTATAATGTATACCGCTACAGTTTGAACTATAGATAAGTTATTCATAAACAGGTGGAGGCCTTGATTAAATTTATGCTGTTATAAAAAGGGGAACTCAAAATTAAAACCCAACATTCTTAACGTATTTAGTCAAAATATTACGGAATTGATCCTGAATCCGTTTTAATGCACTATTAGTTTCAGCTTCAAAACGCAATACTAAAACTGGCGTTGTATTTGATGCACGCACCAAACCAAATCCATCGATGTATTCAACGCGCAGACCGTCAATAGTAATAATTTCTTTGCTGCCTTCAAATTTAGCGCTTTTTTGTAGTTTTTCAATTATGCGGTGTTGTTCACCTTCGCTATCAACTTTAATATTGATTTCTGGTGTTGATACTGCGTTTGGCAATGCATTTAATAATTCAGATGGATTATCAACTTGTGCCAGGATTTCTAACAGTCTTGCACCAGCGTATACACCATCGTCAGTTCCATACCAACGATCATTAAAGAATATGTGACCTGACATTTCACCAGCTAATAATGCACCAGTTTCTTTAATTTTTGCTTTAATAAATGAATGTCCGGTACGGCACATAATTGCCTCACCGTTTTGTTCTTTAATCCATTTACCTAGTAATCGTGATGATTTTACATCATAGATCACTTTAGCCCGTGGATTCTTACTAAGAATGTCAGCAGCATAAAGCATCATTTGCCGATCAGGATAAATCACGGTGCCATCTTTAGTTACGACACCTAAGCGATCTCCGTCACCATCAAAAGCAAGACCAATTTCTGCTTCAGTGGTTTGTAATGCATGCATTAGGTCACGCAGATTTTCTGGTTTAGATGGGTCTGGGTGGTGGTTAGGGAAATTCCCATCAACTTCACAAAATAGACCTAATACCTTACACCCCATTCTGCGGTAGAGTGTTGGAGCAATTTTTCCTGCTACACCATTACCTGCATCAACTACAATTGAAAGTCTGCGTTCTAATTTTATGTCGCCAACAATTTTATTAAGGTATGCTTCACGAACATCTTCACGATAATGTGTTCCATTACCTGTTGTGACTTCTTTTTTCTCTGCACGTTCGCGAATTTGTTGGATTTTATCACCAGAGAGAGTTTCTCCCGCCATTACCATTTTTAGACCATTATATTCTGGTGGGTTATGGCTTCCAGTTATCATTATGCCTGATAGTGTTTTTAGTTCATAATTGGCAAAATAAACCATAGGTGTAGTAACTTCACCAATTTCGTAAACATTACACCCAGACTTTAGGATGCCACGTATCAAGCTTTCAGCTAAGGTTGGGCTGGTAAGTCGACCATCGTACCCAACTACTAGTCCTTTGACTTGTTTTTCTACAGCGATTGAACCTAGTACTTGACCAATTGCTTCGACTGCTGCTGGTGTTAATTGAGTTGCGACAATTCCACGAATGTCATAAGCTTTAAAAATTTCGGCTGCAATTTTTTTCATGTGTTTATTTCTATCCTCTAAACGGGGTAAATCCTATGATGCAGTATAATTTAGGTGCTATAATCATGTGATTAGAAGCTTATTTTAGCACATTTGTACATTTAAATTTTGGAAAATATGTAGGTTACATATCTTACTAATTTTTCCTATGTATTGAAGTATAATGTCATGTCAATGCATAAAACGCATACTTAAGCTTTTCGGGTGATTGAGATAGACAAACACATATATATGCAAGCAAAAATTAAGATAGATCCAGAATGAATTTACAATTTAAAAATTTTTCGTTACGTTCTTTACTAGTTAAAATAGTTGCGTATGCAGCAATTTTCTATCTGGTTATCATTATTGCTTCAATTGCAATTACGGGGTATATTTTTCTTAATCTTAGTGATTACAGTTCTAGAATTGAGCAAACTATCTATAAACACACCGGGTATAAGTTACAAACAGGATCTATTCAAACTAAGCTTAATAATACCTATCTTCCTGAAATTATCATAAAAGACATTCTATTAGTTAATCCAGTTAATAAAAAACAACAACTTCATATTAAGTCGCTGGACTTTGTATTTTCTTACACTAGTATTTGGGACTTAGAGCCGGTTTTTAATAAAATTTATATCGATGGAGCAGAAATATCGGTTGAATATGACCCAACTGGTAGTATTATTGTTAATGGTGTTGATGTTAATAATCCAGATAAACAAACTCTTGAAAATACTAAAAATAGTCCGATAGATGTTGAGCGTTGGCTATTAAAGCAGGGTAGTATAACATTAGATCATATTAATCTTAAATATCATGATTTAAAAAACTCTTTACCTGAAATGGAGTTCAAAAATATCAAAGTTGGACTCGAAAAGCATTTATGGGATAATCACCGGCTATATATCGATTTTTTTGGTAGAAGCTATCAAAATCTGTTAGAGGCTGAGCTTAGTTGGCGAGGTGGTAAATTTGAGCATTGGTCTAGTTGGAAGCACGCAGATTTAAGAGTTCAGTCAGTTAATGGCGAAAATAGTTTGTTTTCATCGTTAACTCAATTTATTCCAGGGATTAATTCAGCGGATAAGTTTAATGCTACAACCGCATTAAAAGCAAGTATGGAAAATGGACAATTGCAGGATTTATCTGCTAATTTTGATGTTAATAATTTTCAGTTAGCCTTGACTGACGCTGATTTGGTTAATTTCCCTAAGCTTGGTGGACAACTTGATATAAAATTGTTTAACAATAGTTATTATTCAATACGGGCAAATAACCTAATGGTGGTGACCAGTGCAGGATATCTTTTTGATAATGCTAAAATTACAGGTTCTTATGTCGTCAATAAAAGTGGTTATTTGGAACTTAGTAACACTAATCTTGTTGCAATTAATAATTTGCTGAGTGTTTTTGATGCGACAGATGGGATGAGTATTGATGGAACAATTAACTCAGTCAAATATAATTGGGATGGTGCTTTCTCGAAACCTAGTGATTATAAATTGCAAGCCAATTTTCATGATATTTCTTTTTCCTCTGCCAGTCCAGATTATCCTAGCCTTAGCCATGTGAGTGGTGATATTAGTGTTGGCAAAAAGCAGGGAGCTTTAAATCTGATTTTACAAAATAGCGTGTTTTTATACGATAAATTATTTTTAATTCCCTATGAGTTTAAATCGTTAAATAGTAAGATAGATTGGAGTATTACTTCGCAAAATCAGTTAAATATAATCATGCACAAAACTGATCTTGAGACTAAAGATTTTAAAGCAACTATGGACGGGAGTTATCATAATGATCCATTACATCCAGATAGTAGTGGCTATTTGGCGATGAACGCACATGTTGATCGGGTGAAAACATCAAAGGTTGGTGACTATTTGCCTAAATCAATACCAATGAGCGTTCATGAGTGGTTAAATATGGGCTTGGCAGGTGGTGATGGTGCTAATGCCAATATGATACTAAAAGGTCCTCTGGATAGCTTTCCTTTTCAAGATGGAAAGGGCTTGTTTTATATTACTGCGGATGTTGATAATGCAAAATTACAATATGTAAAAGATTGGCCACCGCTGGAGAATGTTTATGGAAAATTTATTCTAAAGAATACTAATATCACGGTCAAAGCAGCATCAGGAAGAATTCAAAATAATTATTTAGACCCTACGCTAGTAGTTATTCCTGATTATTCTGCACCAGACGGAGTTTATTTAACCGCTGACGGTCATGCACATGGTAGCACGGCTAACTTTATGGAGTATTTGAAAAACACGCCAATTAATGAAATAATTGGTAAATTACCTGAGAAAATAACGACAACTGGCGATGGTATAGTTAAGTTATATCTAAAAGTTCCATTCAAAGAGCCAAAACGTACCGAAGTAAAAGGTACATATAGTTTTGAAAATAATAGTATCTTGTTTGACTTACCAGTTCCTGAATTAACAGCGGTAAATGGCGATTTGGGTTTTTCTCAGCATGGTGTTGAGATTTCAGATTTACATGCTAATGCCTTTGGTAGTAAGGCTAATTTATATTCAACTATCTCTAAAGATGGGAAAATGAATTTTAAAGTCATTGTGCCAAGCCTCAATTATCAAGAAGTTAGTAAGTTCTATTTGCGTCCATTTAGCGGGCTAGTATCAGGCGCAGCAGATACCGAAATTAATTTTGTAATTGCTAAACATGGACTTGAACAATTAAGTGCCCAGAGTGCACTTCGTGGCGTTAAACTAATTGCGCCAGAGCCGCTGGCAAAAGAGTCTAGTACAACGTCGTCATTGACGCTTAACTTAACACCCATAGCTAACGACGGAACTGTGATCAATTGGCAGTATGGGGACGCTTTGCGTGGACAGCAATTTTTCCCAGCTAAAGGGGCGCTTACGAAAGGGCAGATTGCGGTTGGAAATGGAACTACATACCTTAGCGATGCAGATAATAGTGCTTTGATTACAGTCAATGTAAACTTAGCTACAGTTGATTTGCTTGAGTGGATTACAGAAGTTAATACGGTGATAAAAACAATTAAGCAAGAAAAGCTAATCAATGAAAGTGGTGATCTGAGTGCATTAGATAGTTCGGCTGCAAGCGCTAAATTAACGGGGAAAAAGCCCGGGAAATTATTTTTACCGATACAAGTTCAAGTGTCGAGTAATCAATTTAAATTTGGTAAAATTGATTTAGAGGCTGGTTCCGCTAATGTCTTTGCCGATGGCCGGCACACCTATTTCAATATGTATACTCCAATAGTTAGTGGGATGGGTGATCTTATTTATGCTCAAGATAAATTGAAGTTAACGCTTGATAAGTATATGTTATTTAAAAAATTAAATAAACTTAACTCTGATTCAATTGAAAGTAGCCATAAGATTAACTTTGTTAATGGTTCAGATAAAGTTACAAAAGCTAAGATCCCGGATATCGATCTAAAAATAGCTAATTTGTTCTATCAGAATCATAGTTTAGGGACACTTGATGCTAAATTGAAGCAACGGGGAAATGATCTGCTTATTGAAAGCGGAAGCTTAAGCTCTAGCCAAGCATTAATTAGCTTTAGTGCGGTAAATGCTTGCTTTGGTTGTGGTCGTGATGCTTCATATGTTGATTTTAATGCTAGTGCTAAGATCACTAATTTAGGTGACTTGGCATATAATTTGGATTTGGGGAGAATTATAGGCAACGGTCGCGGAACTATTAACGCATCATTACAATGGAATGGCGGTTTTCAAGACTTTAATATCTTACAAACGGTTGGTTCTATTAATGCGGATATATCTTCTGGTAAATTTTTGCAGGTTGATCCGGGTGTTTTGGGTGGGTTAATGAGCATCATTAATCTGCAAGGAATATTTGAATTTAGTACTGGGGATTTACAGGATATTTTCAAAAAAGGATTCTTCTTCAATTCCCTAACTCTTAATGTTGATATTTTGACCTCGTTGATTGAATTAAAGAATATGTCAATGTCTGGACCAATGGCGAATGTTAATAGCTTTGGTAAAGCTAATTTTGCGAATAACTCAGTAGATGCTTATGTATCAGTTGCACCAAAACTCGGGGTAGTGGTAGCTCTCACTGCCGGAGTTGTGACCTTAAATCCTTTGGTGGGGGTTGCTGTTTATTTAGGTGAATTGGTTTTTGGTGACCCACAAAATAAATTATTTACATTTGGTTATCATGTGACGAGTAGCTTGAAGAAACCAAAAGTGGTACGTACTCAAGTAACCGAGCAGATTGTGAAAAATGTTAATGCTACCGTTGGAAACTAGGGGAGTACTTAAATGGAACTAAAAATTGCTGCATTGCAGATGGTTTCAACGCGAGACGTTGCTGAGAATTTGGATAAAGCTACGCAGATGATAGCTGAAGCTGCTAGTAATGGTACACAAGTAGTGGTATTGCCGGAGTTTTTTGCAAAGATTACCACGAGTGAAGATCCTTATCGGACAAGTCACTCAGAGATGCTTAATAATGGTTCCATTCAAGCGCATTTGAAGGCAATAGCTATGTTGTATAGTGTTTATATAATAGCCGGTAGTATATTGCTTGATTCTCAGATCCAGAATAAATTTTATAATAGTTGTTTGCTTATATCCCCGGATGGTGCGACTCTTGCGCATTACAATAAAGTTCACCTGTTTAAATTTGATGATGGATTACAGCGCTATGATGAGAGTGAGATATTACTTGCTGGAGATAAAATAGTTAGCTGTGATATTCTTGGTTTTAAGTTTGGCTTAGCAATTTGTTATGATTTACGTTTTCCTGAGCTATTTCGTGCTTTGGGAGTTGTTGATATAATTGTTTTACCTTCAGCCTTTACGTATCAAACAGGTCTGGCTCATTGGGAACTACTTATTCGGGCGCGTGCAGTAGAGAATCAATGTTACTTTCTTGGTGTGAACCAAGGTGGAGTACACGAGACTGGGCGGAGAACCTATGGTCATTCCATGCTGGTTGATCCGTGGGGTGAGGTGCTTGTTTCTGCCTTGGAGGGCGAGAAGATTATTTACGCCACAATTAACTCAGACAAAATTAGCGAGGTTAGATCCAAACTTCCGGCTCTTGAGCATCGAAGAATTAGTTGAATTTAGTTTTTGTTCAATAAAAATGCCGATTATTTATTAATCAGCACTTTTACAAAAGTATTGGTTTGATTAGGCAAAATTTTTGCTAACAAATTCCCAATTTACCAGATTCCAAAAAGCTGCCATATAATTTGGACGGCTATTACGGTAGTCGATATAATAAGCATGTTCCCAAACATCACAAGTTAATAAAGCTTTATTAGCTGTCGTTAGTGGAGTTGCTGCATTTGAAGTTGATAGCAGTTCTAGTTCTCCACTAGGTGTTTTAACCAACCAGCCCCATCCTGAACCAAAAGTTCCGACACAAGTAGCTGTAAACTGTTTCTTAAACTCTTCAAATGAACCAAATTTTTTATCAATTGCTTGTTTTAAAGCTCCAGTTGGCTCGCCACCGCCTTGTGGTGATAGACAATTCCAGTAAAATGAATGATTCCATACTTGTGCTGCGTTGTTAAATACGCCACCACTAGATTTTTTTATGATTTCTTCTAAACTAGCGTTTTCAAATTCAGTACCTTTGATAAGGTTGTTTAAATTTGTTACATAAGTTTGGTGATGTTTAGCATAATGGTATTCTAAAGTCTCTTTTGAAATGTGTGGTGCAAGAGCATCTAATGCATAAGGCAATTGAGGTAAGGTATGTTCCATAATTTATTTCCTTGTGATGTTAAAATCTCAGGCAATAGTTTACCATGTTGCGAGGTTTTTGCGAGAAAATTAGCAAAATATATTGTTCAATAGTCCTCTGAGTAGATTAAAATACACTCTTTCTGATTTATTCTGCTAAAGTTTAGCATTTGAAGTATTATTTATCGAGGATTGAGTCAGCTTATGAATAGTGTCAAGTTTTCTAGGGGTAGAGGAAATGACTAAAGCAATTTACGCTGGTAGTTTTGATCCAATAACCAATGGTCATTTATGGGTGATTGATAAGGCTGCAGAAATCTTTGATGAATTGCTTGTCGCGGTAGGAGATAATCCGGGTAAATCTTATACGTTTACTACCAAGGAGCGCGTTGACTTATTAAAGCAAGTTCTTGTTCAATACCCTAATATTAAAATTGGGCAATTTAGCGGTGAGTTTTTAGTAAATTATGCTCTAAAAGAAGATGCTGCTTATATTGTGCGCGGTATTCGGAATGCTCAGGATTATGAATTTGAAAAGACGATTAGATATATAAATTCTGATGTATCTGCTTCCATTGATACTATTTTTTTAATTCCACCTCGTGACTATGCTGAGGTATCATCCAGCCTGGTTAAGGGCTTTGTAGGAACTAGTGGGTGGCAGCAAATTGTTGCTAAATATGTTCCACCAATAATTTTAGATGCACTTATAAAAAAGCATCAAGAGGAAAATAATGTTAATTGTAAATGATAATGTTGCGCGTGCTTGTACTAAATTATGGTTTTTAGTGTCAGAGTTTAAGCAGCCAGCAGATGGGCTATTGTCAAACTTTTTTCGTGAAAATCGTAAGTTAGGTATCAGTGATCGAAACGTTGTTGCTGAGACTATTTATACAATTTTGCGCAATTATAATAAACTTAGCAAAGTAGTAAATCCTAAAAACTCGTTTACGTTGATTGGCTATGTTTGGCTAAAGTTACTGGGGGTTAATCGCCAGCAATTACGTGACTTGAAAACGATTAATTTGGGCGAAATTGATAAACTTGCCAATCCCGATCTGACCACGGTTGAGTTGCCACAGTGGGTAATTGATAAACTTAGTTTACGTTATACTATGGATGAAATTCGTACTTTGGCTAGTGCGATGAGCAAGTCTGCGCCCCTAACTCTAAGAGTTAACACGATTAAACAAAATCGTGATGAGGTTATGCAGGAATTAGAGCAAGCTGGACTAAGGGCAAAGCTTAGCAAGTATTCACCATTTGGAATTAAACTAAGTTCGCGAACTGCTCTGATGGGTAATAAACTATTTGCTGATGGCGTGATCGAAGTCCAAGATGAGGCTAGTCAGCTAGCGGGGCTCTTATTGGAACCTAAGCGCGGTGAAATGGTGGTTGATTTTTGTGCTGGCAGTGGTGGTAAAACTCTGCTATTTGGGATGCTAATGCGTAATAGCGGTCGAATTTATGCTTTTGATGTAAATGAACGTCGCTTGGGAAATTTGACTCCCCGCCTAGCGCGCTCAGGGCTATCTAACATATTTCCACAACTAATTAGTAGTGAGCATGACATGAAAGTGAAACGCTTGATTGGTAAGATTGATCGGGTTTTTGTTGATGCTCCCTGTCTTGGCTTGGGAACATTGCGGCGTAATCCTGATCTAAAATTTCGTCATAATGAACAGAGCTTAGGTGAGATCAATGAAAAACAATTATCTATTTTAAATTCTGCAGCTCGCCTGCTAAAAGCTGGTGGGCGGTTGGTTTATGCAACATGTAGTATTCTTGATGATGAAAACCAGAATATCATAACTCAATTTCTAGAACTTAATCAAGATTTTAAAATAGTAAATATAGATCAGGTTGTTATGCTTAAGGGTCTTGGGCTTGGTTCATCAGATTACTTAGAACTAAATCCAGGCACACATGATACAGATGGATTTTTTGCTTGTGCATTAGAGAAAATTACACTTTAACAATCTTTAGAATATGGTTTTTATGTAAAATATGGTGTTATTTATATGAGGGAGATGGATGATGTCTGGGTTAGTGATACAGAGTTTTCTTGGCTTTTTCTTTCTAATTGCACTTGCTTTTTGTTTTTCAGAAAATCGTAAAGCAATTAATTGGAAATTAGTTTTAACTGCATTTATTATGCAGAATATCTTATTCCTTTTAATTCGTTATGTTCCAGCAGTTAGCTCCGTGTTGCAATTACTCTCTGCGGGTTTGTTAAAGTTTATGGACTATGCTAATGAAGGCGCAGGATTTGTTTTCGGTAGTTTAGTTGATAAATCTAAATATGGCTTTGTCTTCGCATTAGTTGTAGTGCCAACAATTATTTTCTTTGGTTGTGTTATTTCATTGCTATACTTTTTTGGAATAATGCAGAGAGTTATTGTCCTATTGGCGTTTTTACTGCGTAAAACTATTCGCTTATCGGGTGTTGAGAGCCTCGTCGTTATTGCAGATATTTTTCTTGGTCAGTCTGAAGGTCCAATGGTAATCGGTCCATATGTAGCCAAAATGACCCGTTCAGAGTTGGCATGTGCTTTTGTTGCTGGTTTGGCTAATTTATCTGGTTCGACGTTAGGGATTTATTTAAACTTTTTAGGTGGTGGAGATCATGCGAAAGAGTTAATTTTTGCACAGTCATTATTAACCGCGACGTTTATGAATGCCACATCAGCAATTATCTTTGCCAAAATATTTTTTCCAGAAACAGAATATGACAAGATCATGGATTCTGCGCATATTAAAGTTGGTGGCATGCAAGTTGATAGCGCAATTGATGCAATTATGCATGGAGCTTTTACTGGGGTTAAAATCGGAGTTGCGATTTGCGCAGCCTTAATGGCAGTTATTCCATTAGTTCACGCTATAGATGGAATTTTATTTTGGGTTAGCGATATTGCTCACCTTAATATGTGGGTGCAAAGCATGTCAAATAAAGCATTTGATGGCTTATCGCTTGAGTTTCTATTTGGGCTTATTTTTAGATTCTTCGCATTCTTTATGGGAATTAGCTGGAATGAAACCTTACAGGTTGGAAGCTTGCTCGGGCAAAAAGTTGCAATTAATGAGTTTGTCGCGTATATGAGTTTGGGTAAAATGGAAGCAGCTGGAGCTCTATCCGCTAATTCAATATTTATCTCGACTTTTGCCTTAGCTAGTTTTTCTAACTTTTCATCAATTGGTATTTCAATGGGAGCATTCTCTGCATTGGCACCAGGCCGGCAGTCTGATCTAGCCTCTATGGGGTTTAAAGCACTAACTGCGGCAATTATGGCCGGGTTTATGACGGCAACCGTTGCTGGTTTTTGGCATGGGATATTCGGCTAATAACTAAATCTTAATAAAATATTAGCGATGACAATTATTGTCATCGCTTTTTTTTGTTTAGTTTATAATACCCCTCTATACTTGAAGTATTTGATTCTTGGATGCGAAGTATTGATAGAAAAAAGACGAACACTCGTATTACGGAAGTGTACTCAGAAGTACATGACGAGTTTTTTTGAAATATGATAAAGTACAAGATTCAAAGACGATGGGTATATTATAAAAATTAGCATAGGTGATGTTTCTTGTCATTGTGTACTACACATATTTATAATACTCATAAGAACTGTAACTTTTATTGGATATTTGGATGCATTTATTAAATATAACGAATCTTGATTACATAATGATGACGATTTTACTTGGAATAATTGCGATTATCTCATATGGTTTTCGGCGTAAAAACCTATCAAGCGCTGATTATCTTGTTATGCAAAACCACCGTGTTAATACATTGATGATTTGTCTAAGCATGGGTGGTTTTGGCTTAATTGAGTTTTTGTTGCTAAGTAGCTATGGTGCATATGCAGGTATTCCCGCATTATGCCTTTTCATACCATGTTTCATAGTTGCTTCTTATTTTTTAGGGAATAAATTAGCCGAGTCATCTTCCCTTAATTCTATGACATCAAGTGTTGCAACTAATATTCATCAGCGCGTTATGTTGATCTGCTATGCACTATTTATGTTGATTAGTGCGAGTATTGCAATTTGTGTCATGGTGTGGATATTAAAAAATCTTTTGGGCTGGGAGTTTGGAAATAGTACCCTATCTTTGTTAGGCGTAGTTCTTATTTGCCTATTGATTGGCGGAGTAGTTAGTGTGCTCTATAATCAAATTCTGGTATTAATCTTAAGTTCTCTGATTGTCGCAGTTGTGGTTGTCATTGCTTATCATGATATTGGTAATGGTAACTTAATTGCTAATTTACATAATGTTGCGACTGAAAATAAACTTTCGGCTAATCATTTTACAACTTTACCTCTGAACTATTCGATGCTTCCACAGTTGTGGTTGGTTTTTGTGAGCGCTATGCTAATGGTATTGATTAATCCTCTAAACCGGATTAAGTCTGTTAAATCAGGCACGGAGGCTAAGCCAAAGCTAGCATTCAGTAAATTAATCCAATTGTTGGTATTGTGTTTATTTGTTTTAACTGGTATCTTGGCATTGGCGACACCAAGCTCTAGTTCCCTTAGTGATGGTAAACGTTTAGTAACTCAGCAAACGCGTCTGGAAGATGGCTCGATTGGTTTTGTGGTGCGAGCGGTTGATAGTGATACGCCAAGTTTAGCACGTGGTATTATCCCTAAACAAATGTCAAATTCTAATGATATGGAGCCAATTGATAGTGCTCAAAATTCTTTTGATTACATTAGTGCTGCAATGGTAATGGTTAAACATTCTTTACCTGCTGCTTTTGTGTCTTTATTTCTCGTGATTTTACTTTTTTATAAGTCGGTCACAGAGTCTTTGGCTTTCGTGAATATTGTAACAATTCAGAGTTTTTACGTGCCTAGGTTTAATAAAACTGGCGATGATTTAGAAAATCTGTGGGCTGCGAGGGTGTTTTTATTTGCATACACTGCAGTTGCTATTTGTATCGGTTTAGTATTTTATAAGTTTTTTGATTTATATTATCTTTTTGCGGTATTGCTAGTTCTAGGCTTACCACTTATTTTAAATTTACTTGGACTTACTAAACATTATATAGTCAATGTAGTTGCTTATATAGTAATAATTGCATCTTTACTAATTTTAAATATTAGTAACGTACCAAGCTTATTGCCATTGATTAAATTTAATGATATTTTTAGTTACCTTAACTTAGCTACATTAATTATTACCGGATATTATGTGCTGAGCCATTTAATAATTAAATTGATTGGACGTGATTCGCTATGAGTGAGAAGGTTAGGAAAAATAAGTCAATAAAAGCCTGGGTTACACAACATGTTAATGATAGCTACGTAAACCAAGCGCAAAAAGATGGTTTTCGTTCACGTGCTGCATATAAGCTAATTGAACTGGATGAGCAAGATCGAATTTTTAATGGCGTTAACATCGTTGTTGATTTGGGATGTGCTCCTGGAAGCTGGTCGCAAATAGCTTTAGCTAAGATTCCGGCAAATGGAATTGTAATTGGCGTTGATCTCCTTGAAATTCAGCCGCTTTCTGGGCTTAAATTTATTCATGGTGATTTTACTGAACAAACTACCTTGGATGCTTTGCTGGAAACGATTAATCAGCGTCAGGTTGACCTAGTTATTTCCGATATGGCACCTAATTTATCTGGGATTAAACAAGTTGATCAAAGTCGCGAAGCTTATTTAGTTGAGTTGGTATTTGATTTTGCCAAGGAGCATCTGAAAGTCGGCGGGCATTGTTTGATTAAGGTTTTTCATGGTTATGAGTTTGATAATCTAGTAAAACAAGCGCGTGAACTTTTTACGCAGGTAGTTATTCGCAAACCAAGCGCATCGCGAAGTAAGAGTAGTGAAACATACTTACTTTGCAAAGGTAAGAAGCTAGTATGATATAATAACATATCTTATTTTCTAAAAAACGTGAATGGTACTGCTTAAAAAAATAAGTGGGAAGTTGATTTACAATTATTGGAAGAATTTATGCGAAATGGTAATTTGTTGAAAAGCTTATTGATTTGGTTGCTAATCGGTCTTGGGCTTATGGTGGTTTTTAATAAATTTAATGATACTCGTGATACTAAAAATACGGTACCTTACTCACAGTTTATCGGTGAATTAGAAGGCGGGCAAGTTAAAAGCATTGTTATCGAAGGTAACAATGCGCAAAGTCAGTGGATTAATGGTATAAGAAAAGATGATAGTAAATTTACTACTTTCGCGCCATTTGACCCTCAACTAGTAAATGATTTAATCAAAAATAAAGTTACATTCCAAGCAAAGCCTAAAGAAGAATCCTTGCTGATGAATATCTTCATTTCTTGGTTCCCGATGCTCTTGCTAATTGGGATCTGGATTTACTTTATGAAGGGTGCTGCTGGCGGTAAGGGTGGCGGTGGAATTGGTGGCGTCTTTGGTTTTGGCAAAAGCCGGGCTAAAATGATTGATAGTAAAGAAAATTTAATTCGCTTCAATGATGTGGCTGGTTGTGAAGAGTCTAAGCAAGAGGTTATGGAGATTGTTGACTACCTCAAAGATCCGAGCAAATATCAGAATTTAGGTGGTCGTATTCCCAAAGGTGTTCTCTTAAGCGGTTCTCCGGGAACTGGTAAAACTTTATTAGCTAAAGCTATTGCTGGTGAAGCTAGTGTTCCGTTTTTTAGTATTTCTGGTTCAGATTTCGTTGAGATGTTTGTGGGGGTCGGTGCTTCGCGGGTACGTGATTTGTTTGAACAAGCTAAGAAAAATGCTCCTGCAATTATCTTTATTGATGAGATTGATGCGGTCGGTCGCCAACGTGGCGCTGGCTTAGGCGGTGGTAATGATGAACGCGAGCAAACGTTAAATCAAATGTTAGTTGAGATGGATGGATTTGATACCAATACGACAGTAATTATTATTGCTGCAACCAATCGTCCTGATGTATTAGATCCTGCTTTAATGCGTCCAGGTCGTTTTGATCGTCAAGTAGTTGTTCCTCTTCCTGATATTAAAGGGCGTGAGCAAATTTTAAATGTTCATATGCGTAAAGTACCAGTTGCAAATGACGTTGAGGGCTCAATAATCGCTCGTGGAACACCAGGTTTCTCAGGTGCTGATTTAGCTAATTTGGTGAATGAAGCAGCTTTGTTTGCAGCCCGTCGTAATAAAAAATTGGTTGATATGCATGACTTTGAGGATGCTAAGGATAAAATCATTATGGGTGCAGAACGTCGCTCAATGGTGATGAAAGATGATGAAAAACGCAATACCGCATACCATGAATCAGGACATGCAATTGTTGCAAGATTATTACCAGGTACTGATCCGGTGCATAAAGTTACAATTATTCCACGCGGACGTGCGCTGGGCGTAACTATGCAGTTACCAGAGGAGGATCGTTATTCATACACTAAAGATTATCTGATTAACCAAATTGCGATATTGTTTGGCGGTCGGGTAGCTGAAGAAATATTTATGAATCAGATGACGACAGGTGCGAGTAATGATTTTGAACGTGCAACTGATTTGGCTCGTAAAATTGTTACCCGTTTTGGTATGACTGATGAAATGGGTCCGGTAGTGTATGGTGAAAATGAGTCAGAGCTATTTTTGGGACGTAGTGTTACCTCAACCAAACATGTATCAGAAGCAACTATGCAGAAAATTGATGAAACAGTACGCGGTATTTTGGAAGAACAGTACAAAGTTGCGCGTAGGTTATTAACTGATAACCGCGACAAAGTTGAGATGATGGCAAAAATGTTGTTGGAGATCGAAACCATTGATGCCAAAGATATTGAATATATCATGACACATGATGCAAATTCTTCTACAACTACAGTTGATAGTCTGATTTAAATTAGCTAATTAGAGGGAAGCTAAATGCGTAAATATTTTGGCACTGATGGTGTACGTGGTAAGGTTGGTACGTTTCCAATAACTCCAGATTTTGCCTTGCGCTTAGGTTATGCGGCAGGTAAAATTCTTGCTGCTAAGAGTAAGAAACCAGCAGTTATTATTGGTAAGGATACGCGTTTGTCGGGCTATCTTTTTGAGTCATCGCTCGAAGCTGGATTTGCGTATGCCGGAGTTGACGTGTATATGGCAGGTCCAATCCCAACCCCTGCAATTGCATATCTTACAAAGACATTGCGCTTATCCGCAGGCGTTGTGATTAGTGCTTCTCATAATCCTTATTATGATAATGGTATTAAGTTTTTTTCTGAACATGGTACTAAACTTGCCGACTCAGTTGAATTAGAAATCGAAGCTATTTTAGATCAAGAAATGGAAATTGCGCCTAAACTAGGTAAAGTTCGTCGTTTAAGTGATGCGCAGGGACGCTATATTGAGTTTTGTAAGAGTACTTTTCCCAATAATTTAGATCTCAAAGGCTTGAAAATTGTTCTTGATTGTGCTAACGGTGCTGGTTATCATGTTGCGCCACATGTATTTGAAGAACTTGGTGCGGAAGTAATTAAATTAGCTTGTACGCCAGATGGAGTGAATATCAATGATAATTGTGGCTCAACTTATCCCGAAACTATGGTTGATTCAGTGCTAAAATACAAAGCAGATTATGGGATTGCTTTTGATGGTGATGGTGATCGAGTTGTCTTTAGTGATAGCAGGGGCAACTTACTTAATGGTGATAAGCTAATTTATTTAATATTGAAGTCATATGAAGCATTAGGCAGAAAGTTACCGGGTGTTGTTGGAACAGTTATGACCAATATGGGAATGGAAGCAGCACTTAAGAATCAAGGTTATGAGTTAGTGCGGGTCAAAGTTGGTGACCGCTATGTAGTCGAAGAGCTATTAAAGCGTGATTGGCTGGTCGGTGGTGAAGCCTCAGGGCATATACTTTGCCTGGACAAACATACAACAGGTGATGGCATAATTGCAGCCTTACAGGTGCTGGCTGGTGTAGTAGTTTTAAATCAAAACTTAGATCAAGTTATCGATTGGAAGGACTATCCGCAAACGATGATTAATATTCGCTTAGCAAATAAATCATTTGATTGGCAAAATGCTGCGAAACAATCTATATCAGAAGTTGAACACTTACTTTCTAATGATGGACGCGTAATTGTGCGTGCTAGTGGTACAGAGCCATTGGTGCGAGTAATGGTAGAGGCTAGTAATGCAGCTCTAGCTAAAAGTTGTGCAGAAAAGATTGCAAGTAGTATTAGAGGATAATCATGGAAATTTTGCATGAGCTAGTGGTGTTTTTTTCCAATTATGGCTATATTGCAGTATTTCTGGTTTTGGTTGCCTGTGGTTTTGGTCTGCCAATTCCTGAAGATATAACACTTGTGTCTGGTGGTGTGATCTGCGGACTTGCATCTGGGCTTATTAATGTACATACTATGGTAGTAGTATCATTACTTGGAGTGTTGATTGGTGATAGCGCTATGTTTATGCTGGGTCGTCTTTTAGGTCCCAAAGTAAAGAAACTACCACTTCTTAAGCATGTTTTTACCGAAAAAATCTATAACCGCATGCAAGATAAATGTCACCGCTACGGTAACCGAATCTTGTTCGTTGCTAGGTTTTTACCAGGGCTACGTGCACCGATTTTTATTACCGCAGGTATAAGCCGCAAAGTATCGCTGATGAAGTTTTTAATCATGGATGGAAGTGCCGCTTTAATTAGTGTGCCAATCTGGGTTTATGCGGGTTATTACTTTTCACATGATCTGGATGAGCTAGTTGAATGGATACATCAAAGCGAGGCATTTGTTGCAGCAGTAGTCGCAGTGATAGCTGTTATCTGGTTGGTTTACTATACTGTTGCAAAAAAGAACGTTAGACGTATTAAATAACAGTTAATATTTGACTTTACCGTTTAAGTGGTATAAAATCAAGTAATTTTAATTTAAGGATTATGCATGATGCGTAAATTACTTCTAAGTACACTAATGTTTTCTGCCGGTGGTATAGTTTATGCCGCAGATGCAAATGTAGCTAGTAATGCTGCCGAATCATCTGAGTATAGTGCGTTTCAGAAATTTGATCGACAATATAGTCTTGGTTATGCAGTTACCTCTGGCAATTTAACAAATGGTTCCAGTGGAGCAGTAAATAATACCCAGTATGTTAACCTTGAAATTGAACGACTATTCAATGTTGGTGTTTGGATGGATGTAAATGCAAATTTATTGACCTATTATTCACAAAATGCTGATCCTGCAACGCCTGCCGTAGGAACGACAACTGGCTCACAACCATCGTTTGGTGGTATTAATGCCAAAGTCGGATATGCGTTTAGTTTATTGCCTGATCACTTACTAATTACACCATATGCTTATTTAGGTCGCAATACTAATTTGTCATCATATACTTTGAGTGAAGCTGGTTCACAGACTAATCTTACCCAAGATTATTATTGGAGTTTTGGTGCTGGTGCTCGTTTAGAATATAGAATTAATAACGTATTTGACGTTTATTTAGACCAGAATGGAATATATAATGCTAGTCAGGCTCCAGTTACACAGGGTTTTGCTCCGAATGACTACTATTCATATACTTCGACTTTAGGTGCTAAATTTAATGTTCACCGTAACTTACAATTAGGCGCCCAGGCATTCTATAACAATTATTACTTTACTCAGAGTTTAGTTACTGCCAATGGAGTAGCGTTGGTACCTCAAAGTTCGGTCGGCGGATTAGTTTCCATCGGTTTAACTTATTAGAAATTTTTAATTCTAAATTGACCAACCATAGTGGTTGGTTTTTTTATTTGGTTGTTTCAATGCAAATTTTATATCTTCATGGTTTTGCGTCAGGTCCAAATTCTCTTAAGGCTAAATATTTTGCGCGAAGATTGCAGGGTATAGGCATTAAGCACAAAATATTGGATTTAAATTTGAGCGACTTTGGTAGTCTAACACCAACTAAAGCTTTAAACTATATTAGAAGCTTGATTCAAGATGAGGAAACTATTTTAATCGGTTCAAGCTTAGGTGGGCTTTATGGGTTAATTTTGGCGGAGGAGGAGCAGATGGTACAACAGTTGATTCTTTTAGCACCAGCACTCGAAATTAATTCACTATGGGGTGATATTGTTGGAGAGGAAAACCTAAAGCAATGGGAAACGCAAAATGAATTACCCATTTACCATTATGGTTATGGACAAACGATTTCACTTAACTATGCTTTTTTAACCGATTTATCTAGCTATAATGACCGTGAATTTGCTCGTCAGATTCCTGCGCTAGTTTTTCATGGTGTTAATGACGAAACTATTCCTTATCTGGTTAGTTGTCGCTATGCACACCGCAATAAATCTGCAATCTTTCACCAGTTAGATAGTACACACTCATTAGAGAATAGTTTAGATTATATTTGGCAACATTCAGCAGACTTTATTGGAGGGGCTTCAGAAAATCAAAGCTTGATTTAAAGTTTTTCAGTACCTGATTACTTATTTTTGTCTGGGTCATGGTTGGGCTTTCTACATTTCCTTGCACGTGATAGCTGATCGCTAATGCCTTATTAATCGGATCACCAATTAGTTTTTCACCTAAATAAATAAAAGCACCAATAAATGGATTAAGAGTAACAATTCCTGCGGTAGTAGCAATAGTTCCACTCAAGCGAGGTGTAACAGTTAGATAGGTGTCAATAGTATTGCTCTCTAAGTAGTAATTTCCAAAGGTACTTACGTCTGCAACTTCTCCATGTAAATCAAGATTTTCGATTTTTAGATCATCCTGATTGAGGTATAGATTAGTATCAAGATTTTTTACGGCAAAACCTTTACCGAATAAAGTATTAAAATTAAAATGATTTAGATTGCTAATATTAATTGCACTAAGGTTAATAACCCCCATTAAGGCGCCAAATAAACCAGGGTTAAGCTGAAGTAATTCGCCATTTTGGATATTTAGATTAGCTCTACCAACTAAACTTTTGCGTTTAAAATCAGTTAAGCCACCTGGCCAGCTAAGACCTAGATCAAGAGTTCCATTTCCATTTCTATATACGCCACCTTGATCAAGTTTAATCAAAAATAAACCAAAGTTATCAATATCAGAGTGTATGTTAAGCGCAACATAGGCATCGCTTTCACTGCAACCCAAGCAGTGACTGGTTAGATTGAGTAAGGTAGTCGCAGATTTATTGGTTAATTTCATATTTTCCAGAAACAGTGAATCATTTTGTTGATAAACTGTTCCAGTTAAATTTCCTGAATAGTGATTTTGTAAATATAGTTCCTCAATATTTACATATGTAATTGGTAAATTTGGTACATAACCCGTTTCGAGTTCTGCTACAATCGGCGCCGATTCATTATTAACCGCTGATTCTAATTTACTTTCTTGAGCTGTTTGCTCTGGTTTAAAATTTTCCGTAGAGAATAGTAGTCGTTGGAAATTTAGGTAAAGTTTATTTTCATCTAAAAGATAGTTAATATCCCCGCTAATATCAGGTGTGTCAATCCGTGCAAAAATTTGAGAGGGAAAAATTAGAAAATTAGCTTTGCCTTGGTCTAAATTATAATTTTTAATCCAGAAAGCATTGCTGTTAACTTCTACCTGAATAGGAAATAACGGTGATTTGGCATAAAGTTGTTCATCTTCAGATTCTCCGTTATCTGGGCTTTGTGGTGAACTTTCAATCTCACTTAATATTGTGTTAGATTCTTCTACAAGTGCATTTTCTGATTCATTGACGCTAGTAAGTATAGATTCCGTATTGGTTTTTTCATTAGCCGCGGTGAGCTTACTGATAAATTGAGCCCATTGCTCAGTATATACATTGTCCAACTGTGCTTTGATTGTTATTGGCGCCTTAACGCTCTCATCGCTCATCATGTAATTGTTTGTACCTATTCCAAGATTAAGATACTCTAAATTATAATCTTTACCTAATTGGGCTTTAGCAAATATATTATTCGCATAATTAACTCCAATTAGTGAATTATCTGAACCTAAGTTGACTGAAATCTGTAGCTTGCTTATTTCAGACTCTTTCTTAGCTATTGGAGCAGGTGCATTTAGGCTAATACCTTGTAAATCACTACTCAATACTAGACTTTGACTTTTGAGATTAAACTTAGCATTGCTTGCTGCGTGCCCACTTATAATTTGATTTAATTGCGGGTAGAAAGTATTAACCAGATAAGAATAATCTAGATTTGATGCATTTAGTTCTAGCTCATTCGAGTTATGGATGTTGAGTTGTAGTTCTGAATTTAGTCCTCTTGCATTCAACTGACTTTTAGCTAGACCATTTTGTGTGAAATTCAAGCTTCCATTAATTTCTTCTATATTTAAAGGGGATTCAGTTGCAAAGGATAACTGGTTATTATGTGTAATATACTGGCCTGTAAGCTTAAGCTTTTCTGGGGTCTCTAGTGGCAGGCTTGCTTTGAAATTAATTTGGCTTTGCCCACTCAATTTTATTTTACGGCTGATTGGTTCAATTTGTGACTCATACGGTGAGCTGATTAAATAGGCTAGAAAATCTTCGCTATTACCTGTCAAAAAACCTTGAATGTTTAATATGAATTTTTTGGCAAGTATATCTGCTAAGTCTAGATTAGTTTTACCAAGGTGAATTTGTTCTAAATCTGCACCGACGATATTTGCATTGACAGCTTGGTTGCGTCCCTTTATTGTACCTCGAATATTAGTTAAGCCATTCCACTTTGGCTGAAATTGATAGCTTACATGGTTGAATTTACTATCAATACTTAAAGTACCACCTCCTGATTCAAATGGAAGTTTAGCCGGATTTCCATTCATAGTAATCGTAGTATCGTAAAAACCACCTGTAGTAAAATTCTGCTTAATGTAGGCTACGCTAGACTTGTCTACGCTTTTTGGAAGTAACTTATAGATTTGGTTAATATCAAGTTTGGTTAATTTTATTTGTGCTTTAAGTGAGCTTTCTATTGGAATATATGTGGCATTTGCACTGAAATTAATTCCACTACCTTGATATGCTAATGTTGGCAAAGATACCCGCAAATGATTTTGTGATTCATGATCCCAATGAATCAAAGTAATTAAATTTTGAATGTTTAATGGTTGCCAGAGATTTTTGGGGTAATCCAGTGTGGTATCTTTTAATTTGAGTGATAAAGTTCCACTAGACTCTCCCGCAATTATTCTGCCGCTCAAATGATTAAAGCTTGGTATGTTTGACTCTTTTGAGTCAAGCCCTATTTGTTCGAAGTCGGTAATAAAATTTAGCCCATGTGGCTTATAAATAGTACCGTGCCAATCAAAGTGGATTGTTTTTAAATCGCCATGTACTTTTAATTTGTTACTAAACTTGCTTAGCTTGATTAGGCTATTAATTCCCTCCAGTCCAACATTTTTAATTTCCAAGCGTCCACCAGAATCAAGTGTAAAGTAGCCATCAATTGATGCGTGTTTAAATAAATAGCCATATGGTGTTTTAGTCATTAAATCTGATGCATGAAGTTGATATTTATGGGGTGCAACTCGGTTTAGTTTAATTTCGCCACTAAAATCGCTGATTGATTTAGTTTTACTACCGGTTAATTGACTAACGTGCTGTTGATTGCTATCAAATATCGTATTTATATTGCGAATGCTACCATCTGTAACCTTCGCATTTAGCTTAACTTGATAACCTTTGTGCCCGATACTGTAAATCTGTAGTTGTCCATAATTCCAGTCGTGGTAGTCAGTTAGTTTGGAACCTGTGAAATTTAAACTCATTGCCATTTTGCCATTAGCTGGGTTAGCTTGAATTGCTAAATTATGCTCATTATCTTGTCCATTTATCAATTGCAGCTTGAGCTTATTGATAGTAAATGCATCCATATGATGTTTACTATCAGTTAAAGAAATATTGAAATTATTAAGCATAATATTTCTTTGGGCTAAGAGATGATATTCCCAATCAATTTCAGGGGGCGTTGATGTTTTTAAATTAGTTAATACTTGCTTATTGAGCAACAAGTTATTGTTTTTGTCAAACTCAAAATTTAATTGGCTTCCATCTATTGAGATTAATTTAAATATTGGTTGAAACTGAAATAAACTACGATAAGATAAAATCAAGCTAATTTGTTTAATTTGAATAAATGGTTGCGAGCGAAGCTTGTCTTTAAGGCTTATATTGTTAAGATTTAAGTATGGCGCGCCATGATTATCAAATCCAGTTTTTAGTGAGCTGAATTCGAGTTGATAAGCACTTTTGTCTTTAACCATTTGTTTGATTTGGCTGGTGTAGTTATCTAGGTTTATAAATAAATAAAGCATGCTTCCAGAAATAATAGCGCTAGATCCTACTGTGAGAGCTAAAGCTATTTTAAGCAGCAGTAATTTATGCTTAGGTTTAATTTTTTGTTTGGCTGGAGTTGGCGTATTATTCATTAGCAATTATTTCAGGTGGTTGTTTAACCAGCTGCCTCGGGTGGGATTTGGGAGCATAAAGTATTTCTCGCCAAAATCATCAAATAGATCACTATCTTCAGGGTAGTCATGTGCAGTATTTTGTTTAAAGTCAGGGAAATCTTGGATGTCACTACCAAAATAGCCGATGATTGGCAGAGCGGTGAAACTCTTAGTCGTAGTTACATTTTCGTAATCACCATTTAGTACTGCGCTAAACCTTGGATTTTTATTGCTGTCAGATGCATGTGTGGCAAAGATGATACTATCATAACAAATATGCTGTTGTTTTAAGTTATTCTGAGTTTCGGAAATCATGTTAAAATTTTTGTTATCAATACTACCATCCCGATTGGTAATAATAATTACACGGGCTCCAGCATTTTGTAAGTCACAACTGACTTCGGAAGCGCCAGGTAACGCAGAGTAATTATTTATCGACTCTATGCCGCGATGAATGTCTGTGTTGGGAGATGTCGCTGCTTGAGTTAGCTTTATAGCCGAATTATCCAGCAAAGTGCCATCAAGAGCAAAAACAACTGCCCAGGTATGAGCTTTTAACCCTGATTCTGTAACATTATCTAAAATTTGATTATACGCATTATAAAAAACTTGCCGATAAATAACCTTAGCTTCAGCAGAGTTACGATACCAAAGTAACGCATCATAACCCGCACTTTGTTGGTGCTCTGGTTTGCAATCTACGGTTTCAGATGTTTCTGCAAAATTTATGCTCGGAATAATTAGCCAAGCTATAAGAATGAGTTTTTTTATCAAGTTAATAATATCCTAAAGTGGGGTAGTTATACTATTTTTCTTGCGCCAAAATTATCTGACGAACGCGTAACAAGTCTTCCAAAGTATCAACTCCAGTCGCTGGCGCATGATTAGTGGTCATAACCGCAATCTTATAGCCATTATATAAAGCTCGCAATTGTTCCAGTGCTTCGACCTGTTCTAGCGGGCAACTAGGTAATTGATTATAAATATTTAAAAAATTTACTTGGTAGGCGTAAATTCCAATGTGACGCAGCACATTAAGATGTTTTGGCAGTTCAATGTCATTAGCATTATTAAATCCTTCGCGGTAATAAGGAATCGCTGCTCGAGAAAAATATAGTGCAAGATTATTCTTATTGAGTACTACCTTCACCACGTTGGGATTAAAAACTTCCTCAGCGCTGTGAATAGGGTGTGCAATAGTGGCAATAGAGCTTCGTTTAGCTGCAATGAAATTAGCCAACTGATTGATTAATTCTGGATCAATTAACGGTTCGTCACCTTGAACGTTGACAATTATTTCATCTTCCGCTAAGGAAAGTTGTTGCACCACTTCTGCAATACGGTCTGTTCCAGATTGATGCTCTGTAGAGGTCATAATTACGTCAAGATTATGCTGTTTACAAACTGTAAAAATTTCCTCATGGTCAGTAGCAACTACCACCCGCGTTGCTTTGCTGGTTGCTGCTTGCTGCGCTACTCTAACGATTAATGGTAAACCAACCACATCAAGCAACATTTTGCGTGGTAAGCGAGTAGAACTCATTCTTGCCGGTATTACTACGGTGAATTTACTCATCATCAAGCTTTCGCGCTTGGTCAATTAACATTACAGGAATTCCATCGTCAATTTGATAGGCAAGTTTACATTTGTGACAAACTAGTTCTTGCTCATTTTTGTGATAATCAAGAGCAGCCTTACATACAGGACAGACCAATATTTCTAGTAATTTAGCTTCCATTTGTTTTATATTCCTTTTGAGTTAAGTGTACCATTTGCTCAATTAACTGATTATTGTCTAATCTCGCGTTAACCACCGCCACCCAAATATTGGATGCAGCAAATTGAGCTAATTTGGTATAGTCTTTTTCAGTCGTTATTATCGCATATTGTGAGTTTATATCGGATTTTAGATAATGATAATGATCCGGAAAAGCCTGCTGTTTAATGAGCTTTACGCCTAAATTTTCCAAATAACTAAAAAACCGTGTCGGGTTACCAATTGCGGCAATTGCCATTAGTTGCTTGTCTTTCATTTCTTGAACCGTTGCGATATGCTGCGTTTGTGGGTTATAGAAGTGTACGAATTCAGGAACTTGATAATATACGGGAACTTTATATTTTGCTAAGATGTTTGCAAGTCGGTCATGATTTTCATAACCATTAACTACAATAGCATCAACGCTGTTTAACCGATTCATGCCTTCACGAAGAGGACCAAGTGGTAGTACATGTTGATTACCAAACATTCTGCTACTCTCAACCACACAAATCTCCATATCGCGGTCGAGATAGTAGTGCTGCATTCCATCATCTGCAAGAATTAATTGAGTATCGGGGTATTCACGAAGTAATAGCTGTGCTGCAGCTACCCGTTTGCGAGCAATCGCGACTCTAAATCCGGCTTGTGCATAAATCATTGCTTCATCACCAACTACCGCGCTTGAGTCACTGGTCTTTACAATTAATTCTTTATCTGCATTACCTTTGTAACCACGTAAAATTATTCCAACCTTAATCCCTCTTGCGATTAATTCTGCAGCTAATGCCTTGGTGAGAGGTGTTTTGCCAGCTCCACCTACGCTGATATTACCAATCACAACAACTGGGATAGCTATTTTAGTCTGGGTTTTTAATTTAAATATAAACAAGCATTTACGGATTCTAACGATAATAGCATAGATAATGCTAAATGGAAATAAAAGCAAAGTTAAAAATGGGTTTGCCTTATTGTACCAGTGCTGTTCTATAATATGTTGGAGTTTCATGTGTTGATATGATATTTCTGCTACTAAATTAATTCCGTATTTTACTTTATTTTATCATATGTTTTATAAGAATATAACCTTTGTAATAATGTTGTTATTGTCTGATGTGCACAGGCGCATTAGCTTGTCTTTGAATATTATCTTAATCACGATTAGCTAACTTAGGGGATAGTTTCTGATTTGTGATTGAGATGGTAAAGCATTTATAACACGGTAATGCTAAAATACTTGTTTGTAGTGTAAAAATTGGGGGATGCTATGTGGCATACGCATATAACAGTTGCGGCTGTAATTGAACATCAAAATAAATTTTTGTTAGTTAGCGATAATACTTCACAAGGAATTAGGCTTAATCAGCCAGCAGGTCACTTGGAAGCAAGTGAGGATTTGCTTGCGGCAATCGTTCGCGAAGTAAAAGAAGAGTCGTCAATGGATTTTGTACCTGAGGGGGTTGTTGGGATATATTTGTATCATCCCAGTCCAGAAAAAACATATCTAAGAGTTTGTTTTTCAGGACGCTTGCTGGATTATGCCAAAGTACCTTGTCCTGCGGCAGATGATGATGACGTAATTGCTGCGGGTTGGTATGATTTAACCACTATCCAAAAACGTGCCAGTGAACATCGCAGTCAATTAGTAACGCAATGCATTGATGATTATTTGAGTGGGCAATTATTTCCATTGAGTATGCTTCATAATATAACCTCAAGATATACAAAATTAAGTAGCTCACCTATTACTGCATAGGGTGAGCTGTTATAAAATTAAATTGGATTAAAATGACTAAGGTAGTAGTTGGAATGTCGGGAGGAGTTGACTCTTCAGTTGCCGCATATTTATTAAAGCAGCAAGGTTACGAGGTGATCGGTATCTTTATGCAAAATTGGGAAGATGACAATAATGATGGCTATTGCACTATCAAAGAAGATAGTATGGATGCCATTGCCGTTGCTGATTTGCTGGGCATTGAAATAGAAATTGTTAATTTTGCTAAAGAGTATAAAGAACGTGTATTTAGTTATTTCTTAGCTGAATATCAAGCTGGACGTACTCCAAACCCAGATATTTTATGTAACTCTGAGATAAAATTTAAGGCCTTTTTGGAGCACGCTTTAAACCTAGGGGCAGAATATGTCGCAACTGGGCACTATGTTGATAAGCAAGTGTCTCAGCATGGTGAAGTATTAGTTAAAGCAGCGGATAAAAATAAAGATCAAAGCTACTTTCTCTATCGGCTTAATCAATACCAGATTTCGCATTCACTATTTCCTTTAGGTGGGATGTGTAAACCTGAAGTTCGCAAGATCGCTGCTGAACTGAATTTACCTAATGCCAGCAAAAAAGACAGCACAGGAATTTGCTTTATTGGTGAGCGACCATTTAGGGCATTTTTGCAGCAATATATGCCGATTAAGTCTGGCAAAATGGTGACTCCAGATGGTAAAATAGTTGGTGAGCATCAGGGGTTAATGTACTATACCATTGGACAACGTAAGGGCCTAGGCATTGGTGGGCAAGGTGATCCGTGGTTTGTTGCTGATAAAAATTTATCTGCGAATGAGTTAATTGTCGTACAAGGGCATCAGCATCCGATGTTACTAAAGCAAACTTTGCGTGCCTCGCAGCTGAGTTTTGGGCAAAATGTTTTACCTGCAGCTGGATATTATACTGCCAAGACACGTTATCGGATGCAAGATGCAGCATGTCAACTAGGTTATGTAAATGAAGATTGTATTGAGCTAAGCTTTACTGAACCGCAGTGGGCAATTACACCTGGTCAATCAGTGGTGATTTATGATGGTGAGTTATGTTTAGGTGGTGGAATCATTGTTTCATAGGCTCTCAAATGAATCAGGTTGCACATCAATTATTGATATGGATTCGACGCTACACCAAGTAGTTAATAATTAAATTTTGAATTAAAGGGAACTAATGAAAAATACTAAATATGTATCTGAAGCAACGACTTTTATCAATGGTTTATTAAATAAGCCTGGCAATCATGAGCAGCAAATGAAATTGCGTAGTACTTGGTGGGATACGGCGTTTCGTGATCAGGATGAGGTGAAACATGCCGCTGAGTCTGAAGTAAAACATGATGGATATGTCTATTTTAGTTATAAGCAAAATAAATAAATGCAAAAAGCGCTTTTAACGCCAGAGCTGCACAGATACTGTCTAGAACATGGTGTTCGTGAACATCTGCTCTTACGTGAACTTAGACTAGAAAGTGATAAGTTGTGTAACTCGCAAATGCTGATAAACCCCGATCAAGGAGCGTTTATGGCACAGCTTGCACGGTTAATGTGTGCTAAAAATTATTTGGAAATTGGTGTTTTTACTGGGTATAGTACATTATGGATGGCATTAGCTATGCCGAATGATGCTAAAATAACTGCTTTAGATATTAGCGACAAATATTTACAAAGCGCTAGTACTTACTGGCAACGTGCTGGTGTTGCTGAAAAAATTACTACAATAATTGCGCCTGCAGCGGAAAGCTTACGAGCTTTGCAGCAAACTAATGCGGTTTATGATATTGCATTTATTGATGCAAATAAGTCCGAGTATGTAGAATATTATGAAGCATGTCTACGCTTGGTAAGACCAGGTGGTTTGATTATAATTGATAATGTCTTAATGTATGGTCAAGTCTTAGATGGTAATCCACGTAAAAATTATGTTAAGGTATTACAAGAACTTAATGATCTGATTTATCATGATGAGCGAGTGGAGGTTTGTATGTTGGCTATTGGAGATGGTATGACTCTGGCTCGAAAAAAGGATATGTATGAAGCGTAGAATTAGGCGTAACAAATTACAAAGCCAAATGAATGTGGTGCCATATATTGATGTTATGTTGGTATTGCTAGTTATTTTTATGATTACTGCACCTATGTTTACGCCTGGCGTAATCAATTTGCCAAGTGTAGGTAAAGCCTCTCAGGTTACTAAACAACCTTTGGAAATAAATATTGATGCAAGTGGTAATTATACAATAACTCAAAATAATAAAAATATCCCAGTTGCATCTTTAACAGACTTGGTTAGTAAAGCGGTCACCATGGCAACTGATGATACACCGGTAGTAATTTCTGCGGATAAAGAAGTTCAATATGATAAAGTGATAGCTGTCGTAGATAGATTATACAGCTCTGGTATTAAGAAAGTAGCATTGGTAGTTAAGCAAAAAAATGGTTAAGCAGCAGACAAAAACCAGCACAATAATATCACTTTCCCTACATATTGGGGTAGTTGTTCTTTTATTGATCTTTGGTAAGCCAATTTCAATTTTAGTGCCGTCGCGTTCAGATGGGATTGAAGTTAGTTTGGTGTCTCAGCCAAATCAAAATATTCAAGCTTATCAACCGCAAATAAAGGCTCCGCCTGCTCCGATTAAGGTTATGGACACACCTGCGGATATTAATGTTAAACAACAGAATCAGGCGCAACCCAAGCCAACGCCAAAAGCAGAACAACCCAAAGTTGATCCTAAATTAGCTAAAACAGCACAACAAACCGATAATACTAAAGCACCAGCACCTACAAATAATAAAGCTAAGCTAGTTAATAAAAAAGTGCAAGTTAATGATCTGCTTGGTGATGTGTTATCTGAAAATACTTCTTCAGTGCGTAAGGGCAAAGCTTTGGGTGGAAATCCCAATGGCACTAGCGATAGTAATAATCTAGTTGGAAATTATGCGGATCAGGTAATTAATGCGGTGCGTCCATTTGTTTTGATTCCTGATGATGTAAATCCTAAAGCCAAAGCAATTGTTAAAGTTGTTTTAAACCCTAATTTAAGTGTTCGCAGTGTTAGCCTTATTAAATCAAGTGGCAATCCACAGTATGACCAAAATATTCAAAACGCAATTATGCGTCTCAAAGTATTTCCACCGTTGCCAGATAATGCCAATTTTGTGGATTTCAGAATTTTAAATTTAACCTTTAGACCTCAATAATCAAGGAGTTAGTTGTCTATGAAAATGTTTAATCGCTCAATAAATAAAAAACTATTACTGATTTTAAGTATTGGATTTAGTTTTGCATATGCAGATCAGAATATTGAAATTGTTGGTGGAAACAGTGCGGGAAATCCTAAGCTTGCCGTAGTTAATTTTACCAACGAAGATGGTTCGGTTAGTGATGAGGTAACTAGTGATTTTAAAATTACTGGTGAATTTAATGTTTTAAACTATGTTAGCAGTGATACGGTTGAGAGCGGAGCTCAATACACTATTACAGGAAATGTGAGTCAGGATCCAGTTAGCGGTCAAATGCAAATTGAGTATCAACTCCTAAATAATACGACTAATCAAGTGTTATTAAGCCAAACTGCAGCGTTTAATAAAAAATTTCAACGAAAAGCAATTCATGCAATTGACGATAATATCTATAAAAAGTTAACCAATACGCCAAGTGCATTTACCTCTAAAGTTGCTTTAGCGGTACAGCAGGGGGCAGCTAAATACGCGGTAGTTATAGCTGATTATGATGGTTACAATCCTAAAACTTTGATTTCAATGGCACATCCGATTGCCTCTTTAGCATGGGATAAGACTGGGAAGTATCTTAGTTATGTGACTTATGAAAGTGGTAAGCCTGTAACTTATGTACAGAATATTGCAGCTGGAACACGTTATGTGGTGGCAAATTTTAATGGTTCAAATTCTTCACCTGCGTTTACAGCTAATTCACAAAAATTAGCCGTGACATTGAGTAAAGACTACGGTTCGCATGTTTATTTGGTGAATAATCAACGCTATACTTCGTCAAGTCAGGCAATTCCATTAATTAATTTTGGTACGATTGATACCGAGGCTGATATTTCTAATACCGGTAAAGTTGTATTTACCTCTGATCATGATGGTGGTCCGCAAATTTTTATGACTGATTTAAATGGCTCTTCACCAATACGAGTTACGAATGGTTTGGGTAAGTATAATACTACAGCCCGTTTCTCTAACGATGCCAGCAAAATTACCTTTATTAATCGTAATAGCGGAGTTTTACAAGCTTATGTGTTGGATTTAGTAACGCAGTCGGCCTATCCTATCAGCCAGAACGCGAATCATGATATTGCACCAAGTTTTGCACCAAATGATAAATTGATTATGTTCTCTAGTGATAATGGTGTGTATATCAGTAATATAACTGGTACAACGCAAACGAAGTTAAATAATTTAAACTATGGGCAAGTTATTGATCAACGTTGGTCAAAAAGCTTTTAGATATTTCTAGGTTTGGTGGAATGTTAATTCTGTAGTATAATACTACGTGTTTTAAATGTAGTAAAGGAAAGTTGTATTATGTTTAAAAAAATAATGATTTTAGCTTTGTCTTCAGTTATTGCTGGCGCTTATGCTGATGATATGACTGATTCTGAGCCTGGTTATATTCAAGCTGAGCGTAATAAAGCTGAGAGTCATGGCGATAATCAAAAAACTAGTTTTGATGCAAATAAAACAGCTGGTTCTGCTCAAGTAAATAGTCCGACGGTTAGTTCATTTGCATATAGTGGTGCACAATTTCCACAGCAAAATCAGCTAACTGGTAAAGCGGGACAAAAATACAATTCTAGCCATTCTAAGAGTACAGCAAAGAAAAATGCAAAAACCTTTGATAAGAATAACGCTGAGAAATCAAATCAGGAAAATAGTCCAACAGTTAACTCAATGCTATATAGTGGTGCACAATTCCCACAGCAAAATGTAATTACTGATAGCAAAGTTAAACAGCCTAGTAGTACGGTAGGCAATAGTAAACCTGTTAATAACCCAACTGTGAACTCACGTTTATCTAGTGCAAACATGTTTCCACAACAAAATACGTTTAATAATGATGGTAAAACTCGTAGTAATAAACCAACCTCTAGTTCTGGAATGTGATAATCTTAGTGTTTACAGCCGTGATAAAATCGTGTATAATCACGTTTAGAGGCTTTATAAATTTTAATTAACCCCTGAAAGGAAACTTAAATATGAAAAAATTATTAGCTCTGGTTATTGCTGGTAGCACATTGGTAGCGTGTTCTTCTAACAAAGCTCCAGTAGAAGCTCCAGTTGCATCTGCTCCAGTAGAAGCTCCAGTTGTTGCGTCTGCTCCAGTTGTATCTAATCACAATAGCGTATATTTTGCTTTTAATAAATACGATATCAAAGATGATTACGCTGGTGTTGTGAAAGCTAATGGAAGCTACTTAGCTGCAAATGCTGCTGCTAAAGTACAAGTACAAGGTAATACTGATGATATCGGTTCTGTTGAGTACAATTTGTCATTAGGTCAAAAACGTGCTGATGCAGTTAAAAAAGCTTTGATCGCTACAGGTGCTAGCAAAGCTCAAGTTGAAGCTACTTCTAATGGTAAATTAAAAGCTAAATATGCTAACGATACTTCAGAAGCTCGCGCTATGAACCGTCGTGCAGATATTACTTACAAAGCAGCTCAACCTGCTGGTTACTCTGATGATAGCAATGGTTTACCAATGGTTGACGGTAGTGTTTACAATGGTACTGTTACTCAAGGTGTTGAATAACCATGAAAAAAAGTTTGTTGACGATTTTAGGATTGTCAGCAAACCTTTTTCTAACAGGTTGTGCTGATGATCAAGCACGTCAGCAGATAGCGGACACTAATCAACGCTTGAATCAAATCCAACAGAATGTTGGTGTTCTAGATAATAAAGTCTCTAATCAAAAAATGCTGGATTTGCTCAATCAGGTTAATGACCTACAAAGTCAGATTAATCAGTTAAATGGTCGTGTGACTAATTTAGAGCAGGGTCAGGGCAATGCTCAAGGTGATGCAGGTCAACAATTGCAATCTCTTGATTTACGTGTTCAGGCTTTGGAGAGTGCTATTGGTGGAGGTTCTGCTGTTGTGCGTAGCGCTAAAGCGCCGCAAAACGCAATGAATTCTCAGTTGCAAGATGCAATTAAGAAAATCCAATCCAATAATATTGCTCCGGCAATCACTGAGTTACAAGCAATTATTGCTAGTGGTGATAAGAACTCCGCGGCTAGTGCGCGTTATTTCTTGTCTGTGGCATATGTAGCAAATAGTCAATATAAAGAGGCTATTAATGAAGCGAATAAGTTCATTGCTACTAACGCAAACAATAAATACGTTCCTGATGCTATGCGGGTAGTTTACATCTCACAAACTCAATTAGGTAATACTGCAGCAGCTAATGCTACAGCTAAAAAACTGATAAAAAGTTTTCCTAATAGTGAAGCTGCTAAAAAGGTTGCAAAACAACTCCAGTAGTAATATAAAAACTCAAGCTATGCTTGAGTTTTCTTTTGTTAAAAGTAATTTATGCAAGTTAATTTACACGACGGAAATGGTAATCAATTTTCACATTATTCTGATTCTAGTGTTACGATAAATACTGTAGAGTATCACAATAATATATTAATTTCGCCACAACATATTGAACCATTGCATTTAAAATCTATAAATGAATTAAATGAAAGTAATTGTGAGTTTTTACTTAACTATCAACCAGATTTAATTATTTTTGGTACTGGTAACAAGATCTGTTATCCTGATAGTAAATTTCTGTTGATGTTGCAACAAAAACAAATCGGCTTTGAAGTTATGCCGATTCCTGCGCTGTGCCGCACATACAATTATCTTATCGGTGAGGGTAGAAATGTTTTAGGGTTGATTATTTTTGATAAATAAGCAGGTTACAATTAATTTCAATCTGCAAGCATGACTTAATTATTTTCTATTAGCTTGCTTTGTAATGTATTCAGGTAGCTCTTGGATAGCGCTGGTTCCATAAGCGGGTAATTTATTTGCGAGCGAAAGATTACAATTAGCAGCTGATGGCGGAAAATACTCAAGCATGAGACGTAATTTATCTGCTTCTTCAATACCTGCAATTTCAGAGACTAATTCTATCGCAAGATCTATCCCACTACTTACACCGCCAGCGGTCCAGATTTTCCCTGATTTAACTATTCGCTGTGGTACTATTCTAATACTTTTATCTTGTGCAAGTTCTTCAATTGCACGCCAATAAGTAGTTGCTGATTGTTGTTCGAGTAATCCTGCTCTTGCTAGCAGGAAAGCACCCGTACATACCGATAGCATAAGCTTGCAGGATTGATATTGTTGTTGGATGAATTTAATTAGTTGTTGGTTGTTTACTTGTTCAAGCCGACCCATTCCACCGGGAACTATTAGGTAGTCAAGTGAGGCACAACTAGCAAAGCTACAATGAGACTTTAATATTAAATCACTATCACATTCTACATAAGTACCAGATTCTGAAACCAGGTAAATATCTATTGACGTATTAATCTTCTTCCAGATTGCAAAAACTTCCCACGGACCAATAGCATCCAGAGGCTGTACTTTATCATAAATCAAAACGCCAATTTTAATCATGCTTGTTATCCAATAGTAGTCGTTAGGAGTGAGTCATCTCAAGTGGAATAACCCACTGATCATATTCGCTGGAGGTTAGAAACCCAAGCTCAAGTGCTGCAGTTTTAAGATCTAAACCTTCATGATGAGCTTTTTTTGCAATTTTAGCTGCTTTGTCATAACCGATGTGACGATTTAGTGCGGTGACTAACATTAGGTTTTTGGCTAAATTAGCATTTATTACCGTTAGATTGGCATCAATACCTGATGCGCAATGTTCTTCGAAAGCTAAACAACTATCTGAGAGCAGCTGGATACTTTCTAGAACATTATGTATCATTACTGGTTTATAGACATTAAGCTGAAAATTACCCTGACTACCAGCAAAGGCAACCGCCGCATCATTGCCATAAACTTGTACACAGACCATAGTCATTGCTTCACATTGGGTTGGATTGACTTTGCCGGGCATGATTGATGAGCCTGGTTCATTTTCGGGTATAGTAATCTCACCTATGCCACAGCGTGGACCGCTAGCCAGCCAGCGGACATCATTTGCCATTTTCATTAATCCACCAGCCAAAGTACGTAATCCAGCAGAAACGTTAACCAAGCCATCGTGTGCAGATAATGCAGCGAATTTATTTTTAGCCGAGGTAAATGGCAAGCCTGTTTCTTGACTAATATAACTTGCTGCTAAATCACCAAACTTAGGATGTGCATTTAATCCTGTGCCAACTGCCGTACCACCAATAGCTAGTTCCAATACTCCTTTGAGTGTTTGTTGCAGATTGGCTATTGCATAATCAATTTGAGCAACCCATGAGCTTATTTCTTGTCCCAAGGTTATTGGCGTTGCATCTTGGAGATGAGTGCGTCCTACTTTGACTACTTGGGCAAATTGTTGCGATTTGCCATCTAAAGTATTACGCAGCTTGGTAAGTGCTGGAAATAAATGATTGTTTAGTTCCTCAGCAGCTGCAATATACATCGCAGTTGGAAATGTGTCATTGGAAGATTGCCCGCGATTAACATGGTCATTCGGGTGAACCGGGTTTTTACTCCCCATTATGCCTCCACTAATTTCAATTGCGCGGTTTGAGATTACTTCATTAGCATTCATATTGGATTGAGTGCCCGAGCCAGTTTGAAATACCACTAATGGAAAATGTGCATCTAATTTAGCGTTAATAACTTCATCGGCAGCTTGGATAATTAGTTGGGCAATTGATGCATCCAATTCACCCAGATCCATATTTGCTTTAGCCGCGGATTTCTTCAAAATACCAAGGGCACGAATTAATGGACGGGTAAATTTGAAACGTGCTATACCAATTGGAAAATTGGTTTTTGAACGTTCAGTTTGTGCACCCCAGTAGCAATCATCTGCTACCATAATTTCACCCATAGAGTCTGTTTCGCGACGCATTATTCTTCCTTTTTTGAATATTATCTAATCAAATAATTTGTTTGGGTTAACTGGTTTTCCTAAATGGCGCAATTCAAAATAAACTCCACCCATTGGTTGGTTTGCTTCTGCACCGCTGCTGGCGATCAATTGTCCGGCAGTTACGGTGACCCCTTTTGCGACTTTAGATAGCACACCGCTGTAAACTGAGGTATAGTTATCCCCATTATCAATTACAATGATTTGTCCAAAGCCTGTCAGTTCGCCGCTAAATAATACCGTGCCACGTGAAACTGAATAAACTGGAGTATTATCATTAGCGTGAATTAGAACGCCATTGTTTTTTACGCTATCACGCATTTGTCCAAAACGAACGGCAACCTCGCCACTAATCGGTTTAGCTAATTTACGCGCCATAAATGGAGAATTATCTTCAACGCTGTTATCTGCAATTGCGCTGGTTTGCGGTGTAGCTGGAGTAGCATTGGTAATTTTTACATCATCACCGCTGTCATTGTTGCTGCTAACAGCGAGACTTTCCTGTTGCTTGACTATGGATGGCGAGTTGCTGGCTTGCGTTTTTACCACCGCTGCTGTTTGACGCGCTTTTGCCTCAGCCGCGGCTTTTTTAGCGGCTGCTTGTTTTTGCTTTTTTTCAGCCAGTGCTAATTGTTGCAAAAGTTTATTTAGTTGTGCTTGGCGCTGCTTCAAATGCGAGAGTTTACTTCGTTCAGTATCTATTTGTTGTTTTACACTTATCGATTGCTGAACCGTTTTATCTTTTACAGCAAGCAATTGCTGGTGCTGTTGGCTAGTTGTGCCTAAGCGCTTATTTAACTTATCTACTTCTTGTTGCAGTTTTTGATTTAAGGAGTCAAGTTGAGTAAGTTTAATACTTAGCTGCTGGTAGCGAGCCTGTTGCTGTTTAAGTAGCTCTAAAAGGTAGATTTTTTTTCGTTCTTGCTCAAGGCTGTCATTTCCAGAAATAATGCTTTGTTGTGACGCCTGGACTTTTTGGATTTGCTGGTAAATTTTACTAATCGACGAGTTAACTTGTGCCTTGGCAGCGGTTGTTGCCGCTGTTATTTGTGGTATAGTTGTTGACAGTTGGTCTAGTTGTCTCATGTCTGCATCACGTTGTTTGCGAATTTTTTGTAATATTGCCTCTGTCTTGGAAATTGCGCCTTGTGAGTCCTTTAGCGCGGCATCAATTTTTTGTTTTTCTTGCTGTTTTGAATTAAGATCTTGATTTATCTGCTGGATCTGATTATTAAGATCGCTAATATTGGTATTTACGGCAGAAGGATCTACCGCGTAGCCAAATCCAGTCCAGATAACCGCTCCCACTAAAATTACTTTACGTATCATTAAATTGTGCCTATTTAAAAAGAATCAGGTTTTGTCCTGTCATATCCAGAGGTTGAGTTAGTCCCATCATTGCTAGTAACGATGGCGCAACATCTTTAAGTGCGCCACCTTCTCGAATAGATGCTTCACGTCCGATGTAAATGCATGGAACAAGATTAGTGGTATGCTGAGTATGCGGTTGATTACTTTTATAATCAAACATTTCTTCACAATTACCATGATCGGCAACAATTAACACTTCTCCACCTTGTGCTTTCATTGCTTCAACTACTTTACCAAGGTATAAATCTAATGCTTCAACTGCCTTTATACTGGCATTATAGTTTCCGGTATGTCCAACCATATCGCCGTTAGCAAAATTAGTAATAATTAAGTCATACTCATTCGAATTAATTGCATCAACCAGTTTATTTGCTACTTCCGGGAGGCTCATCTCTGGCTTAAGGTCGTAAGTAGCGACTTCTTTAGGTGAGTTGATCAAAATTCTGGTTTCATTGGCAAAGGGTTGCTGTTCACCACCATTAAAGAAATAAGTGATGTGTGGATATTTTTCAGTTTCAGCAATCCGTAATTGTTTTAAGCCAAGGTTACTAATGTATTCGCCCAAAGTATTGGTAATTGCAGTTGGTGGGTATGCAACCAAACAATCGAGCTTATCGTTGTAACGGGTCATAGTTACGAAAGCGGCTAGTCCTAAATCATGGTGCGGGAAACCATTAAAATCTTTGCCGATAAATGCATCGGTTAATTGAACGGCACGATCAGAGCGGAAATTAGCAAAGATCATGCTATCGCCTGATTTGATTCCGCTATAATTATTAAATATTGCTGGTTTTACAAACTCATCAGTTATTTGTTCAGCATAAGCTGCACTAATTGCTGCGCTTGGCGTTGCAAAAGAAGTGTCTGCATCTGCATTTACCAGCGCTTTATACGCAAGTTCTAGGCGATCCCAGCGTTTATCACGATCCATTGCATAATAGCGTCCGGCAATACTTACGATTTTAGCTTTAGGGTAGGATTTGATTACGTCTTCAAGCTGACGGATAAAAGCTAATGCACTTTGCGGTGGAGTATCGCGTCCATCCAAGAACATATGCAAATTAATATGCTGAATATTATCGGCTTGAGATGCTAGCTTGATTAATTCGTATATATGGTTTTGGTGTGAATGAACTCCACCGTCAGATAATAACCCCAGAATGTGAACTGTACCACTAGTGCTTTTTGCAAGGGCAGAATTTAGTGCTTCATTTTTATAAAAATCACCAGTTTCAATTTCATAATCAATTTTTGTTATGTCTTGGCGGACAACCCTTCCTGCTCCTAAGTTTAAGTGTCCAACTTCAGAATTGCCAAACTGACCTTTTGGTAATCCAACGGCTTGTTCGGAAGCTTCGATTTTACCAAACGCGTAGCTTTTGATATAGTTGCTTAAATTTGGTTTATTTGCACCAGCAACAGCGTTGAAATCATCATCCTTCCGCATGCCGAAACCATCTAAAATTACTAATAATGCTTTTTTCATAACTTGTTCTCTCCATTGACCCGCGAAAATTGTGTAGATTGATATTTAACTTACAATTGCTATTCTGGTTTACAGTTGCCAAGTGATATGCATAGCAACAATCTAAAACAATGATTCTTTATCATGTCTAAATATTAAACGTAACTTATGTGCAAGTAAACACGATTTTTGTTACAATAGCGGGTAATTTATATTTAATGCAAGCATATATTTTAATACAATCATGAGGTTTACATGCAATTAGATTATTCCAAAGCCCAGCAAATCATTAGTAACTCTACGGTTTTATTCTCCAAAGAACAGCTGTATTCGGCTCTAGATACGATGGCAAGCAATATTGATGCTGAAATTGAAGGCGAAATTCCAGTATTTTTAACCGTAATGAATGGCGGAATGATGTTTGCTGCAGAGCTAGCTAAACGTCTGCAAAGCCCAATTATTATGGACTATATTCATGCTTCACGTTACGGTGATGCAATGTATGGTTCAAGTCATATCACCTGGTACCGTCAACCTAAAGAAGAGTTGATCCGAGGTAAAACAGTATATATCTTGGATGATATCTTAGACGAAGGGCATACGATTGCCGAGATTAAACGCTTTTTGATTAATGCCGGAGCAAAAGCGTGCAAAGTTGCCGTAATGGTAAATAAGGAAATTGGTAAAGATAAGCCGATTTATGCTGATCATGTTGGTGTCAATGCACCAAATCATTTTCTATTCGGCTTTGGCATGGATATATTTGAACTTAATCGTAACTTGCAACAAATTTATATTTATAACAACTAATTACAGGTGTTCTGATTATGTCATTTTTAGCAATATTGTTAACAATCTTTCTGGAACGTCAGAAGGTTTTGGGTGGTGTTAGAACTTGGTTTAATAGTAAAATTGACCAATATGCCAATTTATTTGTTAATCGTGACTTTCAAACAGTTCGCGAAATCCGCTTGCACTTTATTTTTGCTTTGATTCCTTTTTTATTGATAACTCTAGCGCTGATGATATTGCCTTATAGTCGTCACCATATCTCATATTTCTTAATTAATTGCTTCTTTTTTATCTTATGTTGTGATATCCTCGGTTGGAAAGAAGAAGCCAAGACGACTAATCGTGGAAATGAATTTCAACAATTTGTTCAAACTTATGCAACTAAGTTTTTTGCGACAACATTATGGTTTATCATCCTACCTTCGGTTTTAGGCGCAATTTGTTATTTAGTACTAACTGCAATGGGTAACAAACTACGTGCACGTGGTGAAGAGTCAGTTGTATATTCTGTTGTTGTCGATAAGATGCTTTTTTGGATAAACATTGTTCCTTATACCGTACTTGCGGTATTTATCGCTGCAGCAGGCGATTTTGAAGAAGTAATGCGCTATGTATTGGAACAACGTGGAAAAGTTAAGCTAAGTTTCTTCTATCTTGAAACAGTTTTAAATGAAGTGACTTTCAGAGCAATTGGTAAAGACAAATTTGCTAAAGCAAAAGCCAATTTTGAAGATGATGGTATTGAAGATATCTGTAAATCAGATAATCTGTTTGATCCTAAAGTAGTTGATTATGTGGTAGCCTTACTCTATCGGGCTGGATTGTTTTTTATTGTAACGATAACTGTAATTTCAATTATCAATCGATTTTAGTATGAAGCGCTTATTGCTGTTGGGTAGCTTGATTAGTATGGCTTGCTATGCGGATGATACGATCTATCAGTATAAAGATAAAAATGGGGCAACCGTATTTACTAATAAGCCAGTTAAAAATGGTAAAAAAGTGACATTGCCTGCGATAACTGTTTACGCTGCACCAATGACCCAGAATGATTTTAAGGCTAGAGGCTATACTAAGGGTATGCCGAATAAGAATAATGCTATTCAGGATAATAGTATAAAAAAAGCCTATACTCAAAGCATGAACCAAAATTTAGGCACCAATGAAGTCGGTCGCCAGCAAATTTTAAATGAAGAGTTGGCGTTGGAGCAAAAAGCGTTGACCGATTCGCAACAAGCACTACAATCAGGGATGGCAACCAGGCTACCCAGTGAACAAAATAACCCAGAACAGTATCAGGCACGGATTAAAGCTTTGCGTGATGCTGTTACTGAGCACCAAAAAAATATTGATATACTGAGTAATCAGTTAGGTGTTAAACATTAAGCAGGAATATTTATGAAGAGACATTTTCTTGAGTTTGAAAAACCTATTGCCGAATTAAGCAATAAAATTGAAGAGTTGCGCCAGATGCAAGATGAGTCGTCAGTCAATATATCATCTGAAGTTGAGCTATTGCAAAGCAAAGTTGATGTGTTAACTAAAGAAATTTATGATAGTCTTGGTGCTTGGGAAATTTCTCAAGTTGCTCGTCATCCGCAACGTCCACGGACACTTGATTATATTAATAACTTATTTACTGATTTTGTAGAATTACATGGCGATCGCCATTATGCTGATGATAAATCGCTGATTTGTGGAATGGCAAAATTTGGCGAGCAATCAGTAGTGGTTATTGGTCATCAAAAAGGTCGTGACACTAAAGAGAATCTTGAGCGTAATTTTGGGATGCCGCGTCCTGAAGGCTACCGTAAAGCCTTACGCATAATGCAGATAGCTGAGAAATTTTCTTTGCCGATTATTACCTTTATTGACACTCCGGGTGCATACCCCGGGATTGGTGCAGAAGAGCGTGGACAATCTGAAGCAATTGGTAAAAATTTATATGAAATGTCTAATATGGCAGTTCCTATTATTTGCACGGTAATTGGCGAGGGTGGTTCAGGTGGTGCTTTAGCAATTGCCGTTGGTGATCAGGTCAATATGCTGGAGTACTCAATTTACTCGGTAATTTCCCCAGAAGGTTGTGCTTCAATTTTGTGGAAAGATGCGACTAAAGCCAATCAGGCAGCAGAAATCTTAGGGATTACTGCAGATCGTTTAAAAGGCCTAGGCTTGATTGATAGCGTAGTTAATGAGCCATTGGGTGGTGCACATGCTAATCATGGTGAGATGATGGTTAAATTAAAACGTAACTTAAAAGATAGCCTTAAAAAGCTAAGTGAATTTTCAGGTGATGAGTTACTTGCACGTCGTTTTGAGCGGATTATGGCTTATGGTAAATTTAAGATTGAAACAGAATAAACTTTCAGTCGAATCAATACTAAAGCAGTGGCCATCTGAAATAGATGGTCATTTGTCTTATTGTGTCGGATTAAGTGGTGGAATTGACTCGGTAGTTTTATTGCACTTGCTTAATGCCGCGCGTAAAAACCATTCATTTAAACTATCTGCAATTCATGTCAATCATGGTCTATCACCACATGCAAATCAATGGCAGAACTTTTGTATCTCCTTATGTCAGCAATTAGATATTCCATTACAGATTAGCCAGCTACAAGTAGTAAAGCAAGCTGGAGTTGGGTTGGAGAATAGCGCCCGGAAACTACGTTATACTGAATATCAAAAAACTTGTGCGGAGGTTATGATTTTAGCTCATCATCGGGATGATCAGATTGAAACTATTTTTAGTCAGATTATGCGTGGCAGTGATGTACACAATATTGCATCTATGCGTGGTTTAAGCCAACGTAATAAGCAATTTTACTGGCGACCGTTGTTAGATCACTCTAAGAGACAATTGATGAGCTATGCGACGGAACATGAGTTAGTGCATATTGCGGATGAAAGCAATCAGGATAATACTTATTTGCGCAATTTTTTACGTAATAACATAATTCCTCAATTACTCAGTTATGATGCTAGTTTACCACAGAAAGTTATGCAAAGTATTGCTTCAATTCAAGCTAGCGTGCAGCTAAATGATGAGCTAGCAGAGCTTGATTTAGTGCGAGGTCTGAAAGATGGACAGATTGAAATTACTAAATTTATTAATTTAAGTCCATTACGGCAGCAATCTCTTTTGGCGCATTTTATTCGACAGCATAATCTTGCTTTACCATCTACACGGCAGCTGCAAGAGTTTATTCGTCAAGCAATTGCTGCTCAACCTGATCGTCACCCTAAACTAAAAATTAATGATAAAAGTATATTAATTCGACAGCGTAATCTGATCGCGATTCAATACTCCTGACTACAATTATTAGGCTGTAATTTTTGAGTATGCCTGTAGTTTACTTTGCTATTGATAAAGTTCCTGCGTTTTACACATATTATTTAGCAGCCAGTATGATTTATCTTTAGCAGATTTATTGCTGATTGAATTAAATTGAAAGCAATAGCTATTTACCTTACGTGCACAAATATCTGATAAATAGAACTGATCTCCATTTAAGCAACCATCGCCTTTGATCTTTTGTATTAATTGATGCGCGCTTTGGGTGCTAAATTTTTGTCGGTAATAGTTGAGATCATGCGCCGGGTGAATTATTTGAATATTTCCCGATTCTAACTGGTAAATTGGATAATCATTTGACTCGGCAAAAGCATATTGTTTAAAACCCGAAAAGAATATTCCTGACTCGTTTTGATTTATGCTCCCATCTTGATAACTAAAGCTGTCACTAATGGTATATCGGTTTACCGATTCAATAGTGATAAAATAATTATGGTTAAGTCCATTATCTCGAGCATTATTATAGTACGCTGAGAGCAGGAATACATCGTTAGCGCCTAAGGTAAATTTTTTGTCAATGGTGATAGTTGAAAAAATTTTCCCTTGTGGTAGTTTGATTAACTGCTGGTTAAGTAGCAACTGCTGAATTTGATTATGAGCTTTTATTTTTGCGTTACTATTTAACTGTATGACAACCAAATTACCCGCCGTGATTTTTTGTGAACTGGTGACAATGGGTAGTTTTGCGATCCAGCTTTGAAAATCTGAAGTGCTTTTATTATTAACCGGAGTTATTGCCGTTACTTGCTGCTCTTTGTTAACCGCATAGGTATTAGCCAGGAAGTTTTGTTCAGGGAATATGTTATGGCTATATTGAATAGTGGCTTTGCATTTTAATGGTATGTTATTGCTTGGAATTTGATGCGGGTTATTGCTCAGCATCATTATAACTTTTGCGTTTACATATAGCGGAATTGAGCTATCGAGCTTGCTTGCTTGAATAAGCTGTTCCTCAATATTTGAACCATCGCAGCTAAGAGGTTCAACTGATTGTGAACATGCAGCAAGCACGCTACCGAGTAAAATTAGTAGCGTGTGCTTGCAAAGCTTTAGATTAGTATGTTTAAGCATTTGAATCGACAGCTTAGGCTAATTCAACGACTTTATGGACTAACTTATTAATTCCACTGTATGCCTCGAGAATATTGCCCGCCAGCATATAAGCAGCGGTTGATACAATTTTATATTTTTCATCGACGCAAATTTCATCTACTGTGGATGAATGATGAATTGCACCGCGCTTAGTTACCAGTGCCGCAGTTCCTTCATCACTACCGATAGTCATATTTACCGGAAAATTATAAATCGCTGGAATCATCACTGGAGCAATACAAATAAATCCAACCACTTTACCCGCGGTGGTGAAGCTTTGCGCAATTTTGCTTAGAGTCGGATTAACTGTATAATCAGCGCCATCTTGTGCTAGCGTAAATAAATTAGCTGTAATCCCATTTCCTCCAGGAATGATTAGTGCATCATAGTCATTACTGTTTAACTCTTCAAGTTTTTTTACATTCCCACGAGCAATCCGAGCTGACTCTACCAACATATTCCGAGTTTCATTAGTTGTCTCATTATTCAAATGATTAGTAACGTGATCTTGCGCTAAATCGGGACTAAAGCATTGATAGTTTGCGCCAGCTTGCTCAATAGATAATAATGTCAACACTGATTCATGAATTTCAGAACCATCCATCCGTCCACAACCAGCTAAAACAACTGCAATTTTTTTCATAGTATTATTCTCTTAATAAATTTATAATTGATATACTCAATCAGATTCATCACACTGGCTCGTTGACAAGCTTCTCACTTACTATCTGTAAGCTTCGCCGCTTGTCGCCTAGCAGTATTTCAAATTAACTTGAGTATAGTCTTGGAAATTAGCTCATAAACATCGTTTGATAATTTCTCTGTCGCTAATATTTCACCCAAAACTGGTTTTGCCAATTGTTGATATTCAGGTGCTAAACTAGTTAAAATGCTAAAACCGTGCGCAATTCGTGCGCTAACCCCAGAATTAAATTTATCAACCCGGAGTATTTCAGCGGCAATAAATTTGTACCCCTCAGCACTATTGAAATGACTGCTATTAGCCGTAAATGCCCGAATTAAGGAATAGAGCTTATTCGGGTTAGCATTATCATATTGTGGGTGAGTAGTTAGTTTTTTAACTTGTTCTAAAGTATCAGCTCGTGAGCTTTGGCTTTGTAGTGTAAACCATTTATCCATTACCAGTGGATAATTTTGGTATTCATGGTTAAATTGTATGAGTAATTCTGCCCGTAAATTATCATCGCTGTCATTAATCGCTATTAATGCTGCGAGCTTATCAGTCATATTATTGGCTGCCAGATATTGCTTTTGAACCAAATTAAGATACTTGGCTGCATTTTTACTGCTCAGTAAATAAGCTAGAGCGGTATTTTTTAGCGCTCGTTTACCTGCATCATTAAAATCATAGCTTGAGCATTGATTTTGCTGGTAAGTTGCTAACCAAAGTGCCTCTAACGAATCAGCCAGATAAGATTTAAGCACAACTATAGCTTGATTTAATTTAGCAACATCAACGGATTTTAATTGCGTACATAGCTCAGCAAAACTAGGTAATCCACTAATTAAGTTCTGAATGCTTGGATTAAGCTGTTTATCTTGTAAGGTTTTGGCAAGAGCATCACTTAGTTGCGTAAAAATCTCGGCACTCGTGTTTTGTGGATTCTGATACAAAGCAATCACCGCGTGTTGATAAAGCTTCTGCATGGCTTCCCAGCGGTTGAATGAATCGCTATCATGCGCTGCTAAATTTAACAATTGTGCTGGGGTGTAAGCATAATCTAAAACTACTGGAGCCGAGAAACCTCGTAATAATGATGGCGTTGGCTGTTGAGTTACTTTAATTTTAAATTCATTGTGCTGTTTAGCAATAAGTAAAATTGCTTTTTCTTCCGGATAAATTATTTCACCATCGGTAATGCTAAATTCTAGCGCTTGTCCAGCGGCGCTGATTAAGCCTAGTTCTAAAGGAATCAGCATTGCTTGTTTGTTGTGCATATCTGTAGTATCAGGAATTTGCTGCTCAATATTTAGCGTATAAATTTGGCTCACAGGATCGTAACTATCACTAATTTTTAGAGTTGGTGTACCAGCTTGGGAGTACCACAGCATAAATTGGCTAAGATCAAAATTATTAGCATCTGCCATTGCCTGACAAAAGTCATCACAGGTTACCGCAGAGCCATCATGGCGTTCAAAGTAAAGCCTCATTCCCCGTTCAAATCCCGCCCGTCCCAAAAGTGTTTGGTACATCCGTACGACTTCCGCACCTTTTTCATAAACCGTCATAGTATAGAAATTATTAATTTCAAGATATGAGGCAGGGCGGACTGGATGCGCCAATGGCGATGCATCTTCGGGAAACTGATTTTGACGGAGTGTTTTAACCGTTTGAATACGTTTTACATCACGAGCATGTAAATCAGCGGTAAATTCCTGATCTCTAAAGACGGTCAGTCCTTCTTTTAAGGATAATTGAAACCAGTCGCGGCAGGTAACCCGATTGCCCGTCCAGTTATGAAAATATTCATGTCCAACCACTGCTTCAACATTGATAAAATCGCTATCAGTTGCGGTTTTAGTTTCTGCCAAGACATATTTGGTGTTGAAGATGTTCAGCCCTTTGTTTTCCATCGCGCCCATATTAAAATCACCACTGGCAACAATCATATAGCGTTCTAGATCATATTCCAGATTGAAGCGTTGTTCATCCCATCGCATAGACCTAACCAGTGAGTCCAAGCAGTGTTGACATTGATTGATTGACTCAGGCTCACTATAGACTTCAAGTAATACCTTTCGTCCTGATTGAGTAGTATAAACCGTATCAATTTTGCTAAATTTTCCAGCAACCAGCGCAAATAAATAGCTGGGTTTCTTAAATGGATCTTGCCATACTACCTTGGTGCGTCCATCTGGTAATTGTTCTTCGGATATTTTGTTACCATTTGAAAGTAAGATTGGATAATCTTGGGTTTTGGCAATAATCGTAGTCGTAAAAAGCGCCATTACATCCGGGCGATCTAAGTAATAAGTGATTTTTCTAAAACCTTCAGGTTCACACTGAGTGAATAAATTTCCTTGTGAAGCATACAATCCCATACAGCTTTTATTGTTAAATGCATCAACTTCAGTGGTGATGGAAAGAGTAAATTCTTTAGGTAAATTATTAATCGTTAATTCATCATTTGCCAATGTATAATCTGAATGAATTGTATTATTAACCTTTAGCTCAAGCAACTTGGCACTACCACTTAATTTTAAAGTTCCACTTGATTGACTGGTGTTTTGTTGGTAGTCGGTGTCGCTTTTTACAATGACTTGTTGACTCAATATCTCAAAGCATAGTCGAATATTTTGTGAGAAATAGTTTGGTTGTTGATAATCTTTTAAGTACTTAATTTCCGGTTGATTTTGCATAACTAATGTTGCTTTCATATGTAATCGTTAATTAAGTAAATATTATAAGATTAATGAGCTAATAACTCAAGCTTGATTTACGCTGGGTGACGATATTATTCTCTGAGTTAACTTGGGATGTTCGTGTTTATTTGAACGTAACTGTTATTGAGCACAGCAACAATGAGCTTGAATAGATTAACTATGTGTGATAATGCGACACATTTGCGTATGTATTAGTTGATTTATAGCTTAGTGTGTAAATTATTGCATTGCAAAATGATTTTGTTATAAATGTTGCGATATAATTGGAGTTGAGTAAGTAATAACAATAACGAACATAAATCCTAAAGATATTTGGATAGAGCATGAAAAAGAGAATTATAAAATATATAGCATGGAGTGTTACTTCATTGCTAGCGCTGTTTATTGCTTGGCAGGCGCTATTAGTCGCTAATGTATATATGGCAAAGAAAACGGCAAGAGCAATGATTGGTAATAACTATTATATGCATGATTATTATTATGCAGATATAGGCAATATAACTTATACAGGGCATAATTTTTTATTATATGTCCAGAAGCCATTTTTGTTTAGCCCTAAGCATTTTTATTTATATTCTTCGAAAGATGGAACAACTTGGAAGCGAGAATTTACATCTATGTTTGGAGGGCTTGATGGTACACAAGTTAAACGCTTTGGGAAACAACAAGTATTTGATGACAGCGGGATAATATATAGTTTTACTGATGAAAAATGCCTTTATAATAAGTGTTCTTTTTCCGAGGGCTATTATTTGGTAAATTTTCCTGTTTATAATAAAAGTGAAAGGTGTTCAATATATTATCAGACAAGCCCGAGCAGTGCTCAATTTGTGAAGCTTTTAAGTTCAAATAATTGTGAAACTAGTTGGCATGTGTCGACAACTAAGGAAAAGTTATTTCCTATTCCAGACCAAGAGTCATATCCTGAGGTAAATTTAAAAAGTTTCATGGTTTTAAATAATCTTGCTAAACGTGCTAATTTAAATATCAGTTTGGGAATAGCTCATACGACTTACGGCGATGATAAATACGTAGGCGTATATAAACAGATAAACGACTACTATTTATTAATTTCATCAGATGGGGTACATTATGAAGTTAAAAAGTTACCATCTGATATAACAGACTCTTTGGCTATTTCGGTTTTTAGTGACTAATCAACTAATTTCTATAAGGTGAATGATGATGAGTACATATCAAGATAATCAACAATTAGCTCAATTTGTATATGATCAACAAAATCCCATCCATGTAGGCACTGAAACTTGGACAATTGTAAAAGATCTTGCTATCACAAAAGAACCAAGCAGTGGATATTACGGAGCTGTTTACACTAATGGAAAAGGTGAGTATATTTTAGCAAGCCGGGGAACGCAAAATTTTACCAACAAAATACATGATGCTGGAATGAGCGCGTTTAATCAAGTTCCGCCAGAATTTACCGACGCATATCAGTTGGCTGCGCAGGCAACTGCATATGTAAAAGCTCATGGTGGAACATTGAGTTTTGATGGTCACTCATTAGGTGGAACTATTTCTCAACTGTTGGCGGTAATCTTTGGTGGTGAAGCAACTACATTTAATCCATACAATAGCCGAAATTTTTTAGACTCAGTTGAACGTGTTGATCAAAGCATGGTGAATAGTTTGATTAATCGTAAAAACGAGCTACAGCAACAAGTAGATAATGGTGAATTAGGTAGTCAATCATACCTGGATCTAGTTAATCAACAATTAATCCGTATTGAAGCTAATAATAAACTCTACGATGCGTGGAATGGCGCTAGCCAGTATGATATTACTAATTATGTGATTGAAAATGATCCGGTGAGCGGAGCAGGTGCAATTCAGAAAGACCAACTCGGTGAAACTGTCACAATTACTTATGAGGCAAAAGGTGATGCTAAGCTAATGGGTGCGAATGAGTACTTAACTCAGCCAGGAGCTTTGCTTGATTTTTTTGCTGATATAGACACATTTCACAGTGCGAGTAGTTTCCTGCTTGAAAATCTCACCTCTTCCTCGGGGAATTTACAAATCAAGAGTAGCAAGGCTAGCAATACTGATGCACTGCTTGAGTTGGCAGCCTTTTTCAAAGATAAGAAGAGTTTTGAGATAGACCAAACTGGTGCAGGTTCAATTAAAGTCGGGCAGGAACATGAGCTATTTATTGGTACCGTAGGTCAGACAAGTGATTGGTCATTAACCGGCAACACTCGTAGTCAACTAATCACATCACAGGGTGACTCAATCTACACTAAGGTAAATTTGGCTGCAGTTGGTACTGCTCAGGAAATAGCAGCAAAACGCCAGCAGGCAATTGATTTTATGCTGAATCAGAAATATGAAGATGGTAGTAATATGTATGAAATCAGACATAATGAAGTACACACAGATAAACAAAGTTATTTGCTATTTGCTCAGATAGAGCCGAAGAAAAAGCATCAGCAATATGATCCACTTGCCTTTGATTTGGATGGCAGTGGCAAAGTTGAAACAGTGGGTTTAAGTGCTGGAATTTTATTTGATCATGACGCAGATGGAGTAAAAACTGGAACTGGTTGGGTAGCTGCTGGTGATGGTTTAGTCGTGCGTGATATAAACAAAAATGGACAGATTGATTCTGGTCGTGAAATTTTTGGCGACAATACAATTCTTGCCAATGGACAAAAAGCTAAAGATGCATTTGAAGCAATAGCAGATTTGGATGTAAACAAAGATGGTAAAGTTGATGCCAAAGATGCCACATTTAGCCAGCTCAAGGTCTGGAATGATAAAAATCAAAACGGAATCTCCGAAGCCAGTGAACTAAAAACATTAACAGAGTTGGGTATAACCTCAATCAGTACTCAAGCCAGTATTACCGGAGTACAAAATAGTGCTAATGGTAATGTTGAAATTGGTTTTTCAAGTTTTGAACGTGCAGATGGTTCAAAGGGTAGTAGTGGCGCATTTAATTTTGTCGGTAATCCGATTCACAGTGAGTTTACTGATACTGTCGATACCAATTTAGTAATGGATATCCCGAATACTAGTGGCAGTGGACGGGTGCGTGATCTACGCGAGGCTGCTGCTTTGTCTGCTGATTTGGCAAGTGCGGTTCGTAGCTATATGCATAAAGATTATCCAAGTGAAGCCGACATTGAAACGGTGGTGAAATTATGGGCGCAAACCGGACAAATGGATACGATTGCCTCGACCTTAAAAACTGGTGCACATCCAGTTGGTGGGCGTGGGACTAACCTAACTACAGATGAGATTAATAAACTAGGTGTGCTGGAAAAATTTACTGGGCTTTATGCAGCAACTACAAATTTTATTGATCCGATGGATGCACAAGATGGCAAAGTTGATGGGCGCTATAGCGGGAACTATTATGGGATTAATATTGATGCGAACTCAATTAATAATTCATATCAATCACTAAAAATTGAAGTTGAAAAAGATCTTGCGCTTGCCAGTGGCAAAACTAGTATTTTTAATCTGGTGGATTATAAAATGCAAGATGGTAAGGTTGTGATGGACTTGACTCGCGCAACTGACTGGATTAACTCTGAGAGTAATCATGGGTACGCAACAGCTCAACTAGCTCGCATGATGAACTATTTTAAAAACTCAGGCGATGTTTTGTTTACGAGTGAAGCACGTAAGCAAATGGTGCAGCAAGTTCATGAGGTGATGTTAGCTAGAGGTAAGTCATTATTAAACGGAGCCAACTTTGAAAATGCAGTAAGCAAATTAACAGATATAGTAACACTATACACAGAATTGCAGAAAAATGTATGTGAGTTTTCCGATCAGCAGTCACAAAGTATTTTATTGGACATACAATCATTCGTTAATAAATTTAACCTTGCCGGTGAAATTTTTATTAACGCTGAAAACATGACTAATGGAAATGATCGAATAGTAACTCAAGTAAAGTCCTCGGTAATTAGTGCTGGAGCTGGTGATGATTATGTAGTTGGTGGAGCTGGTGATGATTATATTGATGGAGGACTTGGTGATGACACTCTGTCAGGTAGTATTGGCAATGATTTTCTAAATGGTGGTGAAGGTAATGATGTAATTACTGACACTAGTGGCAATAATACTTTTTCAGGCGGTAAAGGTGATGACTATTTACAAGGGGCAACTAAAACGAATTGTGCTGATACATATTTATTCAATAAAGGTGATGGTCATGACGTTATTATTGATGTGTCGCAGTATGTATTTAATGAGCTCTCACGTTATGGCAATTTAGGTGAAAATAAACTAATTTTTGGTTCAGATATTAAAAAAGAAGATGTATATTTAACTAGAAATGGTAATTTGAATTTTACGGTTAGATTTGCTGGCAATAGTAACGATAATATAGAATTACAAGACGCTTGGGGTGCTGGTCTGCCATGTATTGACAAATTTGTGTTTAGTGATGGCAGTGTTGTCAATTTAGATCAAATTCCATTATTTGTCCGCTTGGATGAGTCAAATTTAGATTATGAGTCTCAAGAAAATTACCTCCATCAATATGTAATTGGTACTGATCAAGCAAATGTTATTTCAATTTCTGGAAATGCGATGAATATGACAGTTGATTCAGGTGCTGGAAATGATATTATTTATACCAATCCTGATATAGCCGGTGGAAAAGTAACTGTTTTTGCTGGAAGTGGCGATGATGTCATTGCCTCTGCAACAATTCAGACATTTGAACGTATTGTAAAAGGAGGAACTGGCAACGATATTATTAATAGTAAGTCATACGCGTCTGATAGATATCTATTTGACATCGGAGATGGGCATGATACAATCACCGAGTGGGGTGACAGTAAAAGATTTTTACTTGATGAAAAATGGTTACCACAAAATTTAATAGATTCTCCAGGTGATGTAATTCAATGTGGAGCTGGAATAACTCAAGATGACTTAAGCTTTACTCGTGTAGATAATGATTTAGTGGTAAACGTAGGTGCTAATGGAACTGATAGTATAACGGTCAAAGATCATTTCATTAACTCAAACGGTCAAATCGAACAAATTGTTTTTGCTGATGGCACTAGACTCACTAAAGATGAATATCTTAAAAACCTCAGCGTTAATCTAACTGGTACTGATGCCAATGATACATTAACTTCCGCAGGAGGTAACGATACAATTACCGCCAAAGGTGGAAACGATATTATCACCAGCGGAGGAGGTCGAGACACCATCGACGCTGGTTCAGGCGATGATATTATCAATGCCGG
>JAIEPY010000021.1 GCA_019748155.1 Burkholderiales bacterium
ATTAAAACCGCCGTATGCGACAACGCACGTACGGTGGTGTGGGAAGTCCCGCCCGTGAGGGCGGTCTTACCCGATTTAAGTGCAATATCCCGTAGTTTTTCGTTATTCCAGGGTGTCTACATTATGGGTTATTGCCTTAGAAATCAGCTCTGGCAAATAGGGTCTCCGCCGATTGGTTTCATCAATACATACACAAATATTATGCCCTGTTGCAACTACGCTGCCATCACTTTTAGCTATTGTTTGTTTAAATGCAAATTTAATTTTTCCTTCAGGCACTAATTCACTAGTGACTGTAAAATTTTCACCACTTTTCAGTGACTGCTTAAATTCTAAATTGCTAGCGATTAAGAATAAATTTTGTCCTTGTTTAGCCATTTCAACAAAATCAATTCCTAATTTAGCAATATATTTGTGTCTGGCATGAGCCATATAAATAAAATAATATGCATTATTTACTACGCCTTGAGCGTCTAATTCACTATCGCGTACTTCAAAATCTACTATATGCATTACATAATCCAAGCTATAATCATAAAAATACCATAAACGAGATACCAAACATAATACAATTGCGATTTGATATCAGACCGATAATGGGCGTCTATCCTGTATGATATATCATCAAATTGTATCATGATTTTATTGTGTACGAAAAAGAATATCAACCCGTATCAACCCGAAATAGAAATGTCACTTAGCTGAAATAGAAATGTCACCACCATAGTAATATCTAAGGTGTGAAATTTTAACTTAGGAGGAGTGACATTTTTAGGTTCGTCAACACTTATTTTACTAATAGCTTAATAATTCTCAAATTTAGCATACCAAGCAGCACTTACCATAGCCCCAATATACCCCAAATATAGATGCCCATAATTCAGTGGGGCTAAATAATTTCAGGGTTACATAAATTTAGTTAATCAGTTAAAATAGCTGAACTATATTAGTTAACCATTAGTTTATATCGAAGAAGATAATTACTCAGCCAATTTTAATGGTTAAATCCATAGGCTGAGTGGCTACGATAAGGTAACTAATGAGTTTGGGATTCGAGATGATGTTCTAAAGCTCATTTTAAACACCATTCCGGGGAGTAATGTAGCAGTGGCAACAGTTTCAGCTATCTAGATAGTTCAATAAGCACAAATTGGTGTTATTGATGATACAGAGATGAATCTTATTGCTTGGATGTTCGAATGATGGATAGATATAATTTTGGACAAGCATATGACAAGATAATTCGTGATACACCAGTTCGCAAAGCTGAACAGAGTCGGATTAAAAATTTATTAAACATCAACTTTGCTATATAGATAAATGTAAAAGCGTAAGTAGATAGAAATTTGTAGTTTTTTAATGGAGATAAGTCATGACTAAATCAAAAATATTGTTACTAGTAACCGCAATAATTTCTATGGGTGAAATAAACGCAGCAGATATAAATACAACAGACCCTTATCTTATAATAGGTTCGATAACGAGTGACGAGCTATTAAAAGAGCATGAAACATATCTTATGCGGCATCCTGAATTGGTAAATGATATGGATGCATGGGTTAGGGGAAGTGAAAAACTTCCTAGTAATTTGAAGTTTAACCGAGTTATCGCGAATCCAAACTATATACCAACACCAGACCCAGAAATAATAACTTTACTCAGTCAACCTTCAGCAAAAGTTTTTAGATTAAATTATTCTCCGCTCAACCAAGGTAGCATGAATACATGTGCAACCTTTGTAACGTTGGGAGCAATTCAGAATACTAATGATGGTTTATCAATAAGTCCAAGTTGTACTTTGCAGATGATGTATACAGCAACGAATAGAAACCATTGGGATGGATCTACGACAGATCAATCAATAACAGCACTTAGAAACCATGGCTATATTACTTCAAGCCTAGGAAATACTGGTTTTTGTAACGCTAGCTATCCTACATACCAATCTTATTCTCAACCTTTAGGTGACAGTCAGAAAAAACTACTTATAGATTTAAATACCTATAAATCTCAGTCAACATCTGCAGCTAATATTTATCATCGACAGTATGCCAATATAAATGATGCCCAAAATGCACTAAATATGATAAAAAATGATATTAATAATACTAAGAACAATGGTGTTATTTTTGATAATATGCCAACTAAAACTACTAATTTTACAAAGACACATGGTTTGTTTCCGACTATTGCCTTTTGGGCTAATCAATCATTTAATTGTTTAGATTATAAAAGTGTAAATATAAATGGACAAATTAAACATATTAAAGTATGGAGTAATTGCCGTTTTGAAAAAATAGCTTCTCACGCTACTTTTGTATATGGTTATGATAACAATATATGTATTAATGGTAATGAATGTGGTGTACTTTTCTTAAGAAACTCATGGGGATATGATAGTGATAATGGAAATTTCTTGATGACTTATAAATATTTTCTTGAAAACTATTTGCCAAGTAGCAACACTGCTTATGCATTAATAGCCGCAATTACCACTGACTACCCGTACTCGTATACTGAATATTGGAGACCATAATGAAAATACTTTCAGCATTAGTAAATAAGTTATTATTGATAAGTATTGTAACCGTTATTTTCATTACGGCATGTAATTCAGGAGGAGGAGGATTGCAGACAGAAGAAGAAATCGGTCCATCATCAGACAATTGTTGTACGAATGGAGATGTAATTTTTCCACAAAAAAACTACCAGTTAAAAGTTGGTGAAAGTCTGGTGGTATCATTTATATACACTTACCATAAAGAACGTCCTCAGGAAACTCTGGTAACTCAAATGTCTATTAAAATGGAAAGTAGTATTATAAAGCTTATTGAGCCTCTTGCCAATAATAAATTTTGGTATAAACCTATTATTCCTTATGGGCTTGACGTACATCCAGGAAATCAATACTATATGAATGTATATGGTGAATCTGTAGGCACATCAGAACTTAAAATGTGTAATGCAGTTTGGTGTTACTACGAAATAGAATCCCCACCAACAATTACAGTTATACCTTGATAGTTGTGGGCGCTAGCTGGTTCACAAGAAATTGCAGTATTAGGGTAAGTAATTTCTTTATTATGACAGTAATAGTGACACTCAGTTAAACACTCGATGGGCAAAACGACAGAACGCTTATCAAATCACGAGAGAGTAAACGTTGCTACGCCATAAATCATGCTACTTTCAATGATAGTTGCCTTATTTAGAGACATTCGTGCATTGATAGAAGTTTGTTGCATTCGTAAGAATTCCATCAACACCAAAGCGCTTGGATTAATTTCTGGCACATCTAAAAAGATATGCGCTTGCGGGTCGGCTTTTTGTATTAGGTTGGCAAATAATATTTGCGCAATTTCGCGGTTTTCTGCAAGCAGAGGCCCAACCTGATAACCATCCTTACATTGACGAATAGTTCCATAGCCACGAACATAGTTATGATCATAATAAACCAGCGTATGATGATGTTGTAACCATTTATGCATGAAATCACGACGTTCAGTGGTAACGACTTTACTATCAAAATCTAATAGTTGGGAAAAGTCAATTTGATCAAGAGGTTTAATTGCAAGATCTTCAATTAACTCAAAGTCATTGCGGCGCAATTTATAACGGATATTGCGATGGGCTAATTTAAAACCAGATTGTTTAAACCAATCAAGCTGTTCAACTTTACAATCTAGAGTGCAGGCTGAATCACCAACATATTTCATTACTGCATCCCATAGCTGATGTCCATAGCCTAGATGGCGGAACTCTTGGTCAACATAATAAAGCCCGACGAAGCATTTTTTAGCTACTGGGCGGATTATAGCTGCCATACTAATTGGAGTACCATCAAGACATCCAACTAAAAAACCGTCCGGGAATCTTTTTAAAATCATACTTACATCATCTAAACCTAGATTTTGGCTATCATCTCTAGCTTTTTGTATTAGTGGTGTGAGTAACTCCAGCGATGCTGCCTGAATAGTGAATACCATTATTCTCTCTCCTCGTGTATGATTTTACTTAAAATATAATACAATATTATACTCGAACTACAGTTATTGCCTCTGAGTCTTGTATTTTTTATAACTGTTTTGAGTTGCAAGAGCTAAGTATAGCGAGCAGATATTTTTATACATTGGAACAGATGCATCATCCTAGATCCCGTGTTATGTCTCATTTATTGGTATAAAACAATAAAGTTGCTTAACTTAGGTGCGCTGCATATAGGTATTTAATTGAAAATTAAGGTATAATCAGCCTATCAAATAATTTAACCTTACCAAGGGGGGATAATGAATAAACAATATAGTCAACATGTTAGCCAGCAATTACAGGAAATTATCGACAATAAACTTTATAAGAGTGAGCGGATTATTGTTAACCCGCAAAATCCTAGAGTAATATTAAAAGATGGTAGCGAATTAATTAATTTTTGTGCTAATAATTATCTGGGTTTAGCTGATGATGCTGAAGTGATCGAAAGCGCTAAAAATGCCTTGGATAAATACGGTTATGGTATGGCATCAGTGCGCTTCATTTGTGGAACTAATCAGATTCATAAAGACCTTGAGCAAGCAATTAGCAAATTTTTAGGCTATGAAGATACGATTTTATTTAGCTCATGCTATGATGCTAATGGTGGCGTATTTGAAACCTTACTTGGTGAACAAGATGCGATTATTTCTGATGAATTAAACCATGCTTCAATTATTGATGGTGTTCGTTTATGCAAAGCTAAACGCTTCCGTTACAAAAACAATAATATGCAAGATTTAGAAGAGCAGCTAAAAGCAGCCGATGCTGCTGGTGCGCGGTTTAAAATGATTGCAACTGATGGCGTATTTTCGATGGATGGAATTATCGCTAATCTTAAAGGTATTTGTGATTTAGCTGATAAATATAATGCGCTGGTGATGGTTGATGATTCTCATGCGACAGGATTTACGGGTAAACATGGGCGTGGTACACCGGAGTATTGTGGTGTTGAAGGACGAATTGATGTAATGACCAGCACGCTTGGTAAAGCTCTTGGTGGTGCATCTGGTGGCTATATTTCTGCCAATAAAAATATTATTGATTTACTGCGTAACCGTGCACGGACATACTTATTTTCCAATGCCTTAGCTCCGGTAATTACGGCTGCTACCTTGACCGTACTGAAAAAAGTTACAGCGGCGGATAGCTTACGTGAACAACTAGAACGCAACAAAAAACAATTCCGTGATGGTATGGCAGCAGCTGGGTTTGATTTGGTTCCCGGTGAGCACCCGATTATTCCTGTAATGCTTTATGATGAAAAATTGGCGGTTGATTTTGCACAAAAATTATTAGCGCATGGTATTTATGTAATTCCATTCTCCTTCCCGGTAGTGCCAAAAGGTAAAGCGCGGATTCGTACCCAAATGTCAGCTAAGCATACCCCTGAGCAGATTGATAAAGCCATCGCTGCATTCATCGTGGTTGGTAAAGAATTAAACGTTATTAAGTAAAGAGAAAATACTATGACTAAAATGAAAGCACTAATTAAAGAACGCGCAGAACCCGGGATTTGGATGGGTGAAGTTGATAAACCAACGATTAAAGATGATGAGGTTCTAATTAAGATTAAAAAAACCGCTATTTGTGGCACTGATTTGCATATTTATAAATGGGATGCTTGGGCGCAGGCAACTATTCCTGTTCCAATGCATGTCGGACACGAGTTTGTTGGTGAAGTGGTTGAGGTTGGCAAAAACGTTAAGCAAAAAAATCTGGCAATCGGGGACCGGGTTTCTGGTGAAGGACACATTGTCTGTGGAACGTGCCGTAATTGTCGTGCTGGACATTTTCATCTGTGTCCAAACACTGTTGGGGTTGGCGTAAATCGCCCGGGATGCTTCGCTGAATATTTAGCAATCCCTGCATTTAACGTATTTAAATTGCCAGAATATGTTTCTGATGACATTGCAAGTATGTTAGATCCGTTTGGTAATGCTGCACATACAGCTTTATCATTTGATTTGATTGGTGAAGATGTTTTGATTACTGGTGCAGGTCCGATTGGCTGTATGGCGGTTGCAATTTGTAAAAAAGTTGGTGCTAAAAATGTCATTATTACCGATGTAAACGACTATCGTTTGGGTCTTGCAAAACAAATGGGGGCTGACGCTGCAGTTAATGTAAGTGATTGCAAAAATGCTGAGCAAATTGATGCCAAGTTGCGTCAGGTTATGGCTGAACTTGATATGGAAGAAGGCTTTGATGTTGGGCTTGAAATGTCTGGGATTGAAGATGCTATTCATTCGATGATTGACCTGATGATTAACGGCGGTAAGATTGCCATGCTGGGTATTTCTGCCAGACCTGTGGCGTTAGATTGGAATAAAGTCGTCTTTAAAAGCCTCTATCTTAAAGGTGTTTATGGGCGCGAAATGTTTGAAACCTGGTACAAAATGGTTTCATTGGTTAAATCAGGTTTGGATGTTAATCCTGTTATTACCCATGTTTTACCGGTGCAAAATTACCTTGAAGGATTTGAATTAATGAAATCAGGTAGTTGCGGTAAAGTGATTTTGGACTGGACTACCTTACATGGATAGTTGATATTCTCTGCAGAATTTTCTGTGGCGAGACTTTTAGAGGACGAAGATCATGGATTTATTAGAAACTGCTAAGCAGAAATTAGAATACGCGCTGTCTACGCTTGAGAAGTCTGACGACTATACTCAGCATATTAAGTTGGTTTTGGCAGCGTTAGATGACGGGCTTCAATTTACCAAGAAGCATTATAGCGAATTAAACTCTTTAACGATGGCTAAGACAAACACCTTAAAGGGTTCTGATATATATTTCTTTTTTATGCGGTTTACACATCAGTTTTTTAATGTGATGAATATTATTCAAACGCTGCCTAATGCCGGCTATTATGAGAAGTTTTTGTTTTTACTTGAAGCAAGACAGCAACGATTTGATGAGCTACGTCTGGATGCAGTTAGTAAAGGTAAAGAAATTATTTCTAAATAATTCAATGCTAAACAACCCCTAAATTTTACCAGTTAGTTTTCACTATCTGGTAATTTCTTTGGATATTTTGCAAAAATAATCTTAATGTACTCATCATTTGGGAAATGTACGTTATTATTTTTTGATTATTTATTAGTTAAATTTAGTGATTACATCATTGATGATATTGAGCCACCACAAGAAATAACTAGATAAATAGGTTATAAATTAATGATTTTCAAGTTTTAATTTTCGGGCTTGCCAATCAGGCATGTGAGTTGTCAGATAGTTATAAAAATTTTTGTCGTGATTATAATGAAGCAAATGCACTAGTTCATGAAAAATAACATATTCGATAGCAAATACATGTTTTTTAATCAAATCCAAATTTAAGTTAATATAAGATTTTTTGGGGTTACAAGAACCCCAACGAGTCTTCATCTTCCGGATCGATACTTTAGCTACTTCTTTTTTAACTATTTTAGTGTATTTGGCAATAATTTTTTTAAAATAATCCTCAGCTTTTTCTTTATACCATGTATCAATTAGCTGTATTTTTTTGTCATAGTTGGTTTTGTTGGTTAACTTGACATGAAGATAGCCGCCAATTAATTTAACGGACTCGTTGCTTGCAGTAGAGACCTTTAAACGATAATTTCGCCCCAAATATGCAAAGCTTTCCCCACTAACTAGCTCTTTTTGCGGTTGCTGAAATTTTCTAAAATAGTTTAATTGTACTAAAATCCAGTCATGGCGCTTTTTTAATACCTGATTAATTTTCTCCTGTGTGGTATTCGCTGGCACGGTCAATACCACTTCGAGCGTAGGCTTCACCTTTAGGCTAATAGTCTTTACTGACTTGTAAATAATCTGTAGATTATCGAGCATAGTTATTGATTCCGATTGAGCGAGTCGCTGCAATAACTTCAGTTGGATTGTCAAGGTGCAGAGTGAACTGTTTTTCTAAATCGTACAGAATATCATCAATTGACTGATCAATTTGATTTCTGACATCACTATTGTGCTGCCAGTCGGGTTTTTTGGAAGCTGTTTTAAATATTTCATCAATTTGCAGGATAGTTTTAATGAACTCTTTAGGTGCTAATGTGTCCATTACTTCCTGAAGATTGTCGTAGAGTGCCTTAGCACAGCTCTTGTCGCTGATTTCGATGGGATAGCGCGAGACCTCGTCAATTTGCTTGGACATTAGCATTGTGCGAATATCTTTAGCATGTTTAAGCTTATCTTCTTCACTCATGCGCCCTTCGCGATATTCCTGAATAATTTGCTCGATTTTTTGCGAAAGCTTGTCGTAAAAATTAGGGTTCTGCTCGTGATTTTCACGGGCAATTTTTGCAGTAGCGCTAAGAATGGTATCTGCTTTGGCATTATCTCCAACTAGCCTTTGCAGTTCCTTATCAAAATCCTCTTCAAAGATATTTACTAGCTTGGTCAGTTGATTAACCTCATTGGCGCTGATAAATGTGTCGAGAAGCTTTTGCATTTCCCTCTCATATTTACCAAAATTAACCTCTTCCTGATAACGGATTTTGATTGCACGGCGCAGCTCACTATAAAATTTCATGGAACGCTTATATTGGTTGATTTCCTGTTCAGTTAGCACTTCATCGCTCTTATCACTGGATAACGTTAGCTTCAAAGCTCGTGCAAACAGTGAAAGGTACTCATAGAAGTTTTTACGTTTATTTTCATCAGCCAGAAATATCTGATAACTTTCCTGATCATTTTTATTGGCTACGGGTTTAAATAAATCTTGTAAATGTGAATAGAAAGTTTTGACTTCACCAATTTCAGCCTTAATATCAATTACTGCTCCAGTTAAATCTTCTTCATCAAAGCCAGCCAAGGCGCTATATGAGGTTAAGGCTTGATCCAGATTACCCAATAAGCCACGATAATCAACGATAAAGCCATATTCTTTGCCCTCATAAAGGCGATTAATCCGTGCGATTGCTTGGAGTAAATTATGTTCTTTGAGTTCTTTATCAATATAAAGTACCGCAGCACGCGGAGCATCAAAACCAGTTAATAATTTATCCACCACAATCAATAACTCAATCTCATCGCCATCAATGAACTGACTCTTTACAGAATCTAAAAAGCTTTCTTCATCGCCGTAGCGACGTAATAACTTAGCCCATGCTTCCGTAACATAAAGTTTGTTATTTTCATCGACTTCCTCGTGCCCTTCTCGAGTATCAGAGGCAGAAATAACAAAAGCGGTTTTAATATTTCCATACATGGCAAATAATTCATGGTATTTGATAGCTTCATATTTGCTACTGGTAGCAAGCATGGCTTTAAAACCAGTACCTTGAAAATTTTTAGTAAAGTGCTCATTGATATCCAGAGCAATCATTTCTAAGCGGCGCTCACTCGATGCAACCCGACTAAAACGTGCCCACTTTCGCTTTAAATCTGCCTTTTGTTCCGTATTTAAATCACGCGAGATCATTTCAAAACGACGATCCAATCCAGCTTTATCACTAATCCATTGGTCAACTAAGCGCCCTTCATAGAGCAGCGGTAAAACAGCTTTATCTTTAACCGCCTGATCAATAGTGTAGCGGTGAATTAATCCGCCAAACTTTAGGATAGAGCCTTTTTCGCGTTTAAGTAGAGGGGTTCCAGTAAATCCCAGGTAACAAGCGAGAGGGAAGACTTTTTTCATGGCTTTATGCAAATCACCACCTTGGGTACGGTGTGACTCATCAACCAGTACAAATATATTGGGGTCGCTTATCACCCATTTTTCATTTTTAACGGTATCAAATTTATGAATTAAGGTAGTTATTACGCTTAGTCCAGATTGTAGTTTCTCAATCAAATCATGCCCACTATTGGCCCGCCCAGCTTTTATTTCGCTGTTTTGAAAAGTAGTGTGGATTTGACTATCCAAGTCTTTTCTGTCGGTTACGACAATGATACGTGAACCAACAATTTCCCGTTTGAGTAATTTGGTCAGCATTGCCATTGTCAAAGATTTACCGCTGCCTTGGGTATGCCAGACTAAACCTCCGGCACGGCTACCATCCGGCGCAAAATTTTCAATTTTATGAAAGATTTCTTTAATTGCAAAATATTGCTGATAACGTGCTATTTTTTTAACGCGCTTATCAAAAAGAATGAATGAATGCAATAATTCCAGAACACGGGTTTTACTAAATAGGCTAAATATGGTTTGATCTAGTTTGCTTGTCATACGATTGGATACTAAACCAGCTAATTGTTCCTGATTATCTTCTTCCCATACCGCATAAAACTTGGCTGGTGTTCCTGTTGTCGCATATTGTGGATGAGAATTATTTCCAGCTAAAGTTAACTGTACATATTTAAATAGCTGTGGTATTTCGTCGTTGCCTTGATTACGGATCATTTGTGAAATACCTTGTTCGGCATTAATGCTGGATTTTTTGAGTTCAATTACCGCAAAAGGGATACCATTTATAAACAGCACCAGATCAGGACGCCGAGTTTTATCAAATTCGCTGGTAACTTGGCGGATAACGCTATATTCTTCGGTAACATGGAAGACATTATTTTCAAAATTATCAAAATCAATGTAACGCAAAGAGAAGCTTTTTCTATCACCATCAGCTAGTTCTTCATCATAGCTAGTACCTAAGGTCAATTTATCGCTGATTTTTTGATTAGCCGCGTTTAAACCCTCATTAAGCGGTATATTTAACTCTTCGACTGCCCGCGAGATATTTTTGGGTGAAAACTTATAATTAACTCCTTTGTATTCAAAAGAATTAATTTTTTGCAATTGGGCTAACAAAATATCTTTCAACACTACTTCATGTAAACGGTTATCGCGTAGCACAATATTGTCTTCGCGGCTAATATAAACATAGCCCATTGATTTTAATAACTCTACTGTATTTTGTTGAATTGCTGATTCGTTTAAAATATTTGGATTCACTTTACCACCTCCCAATAACCACCTTTAGCACTACCAACCCGACGGAGTAGGCCAAGTTCTTTTAGTTTCTTGATATTATTTCTGATGTTCTTCTCATTTATTTGGATAATTTCAGATAGTTGCAGCTGTGTTATATGTGAATTTTCAGCGATTAACTCAAGTATTTTTAGCTGATTTGAATTTAAATGTTTTTCTAGGTCTTTTTCTAGGTCTTTTTCTAGGTCTGCATTAAAATAAAACTCAACCCACAAGCCATTAAGCCATCTAAACTTTGGAACTATTTCGTTAAATTTTTGTGACTCTGCCACAATTTTTTCTATCCCGCGCCCCCATGATTCTATATAACCAGCGAGAAAGAACGGATAAGCAAGAGCCGGATTAAATGGTTCAGAATTATGTTTTTGTAAAAGTGTGTCAACTGTCCAATGTGCTGGCAATTCGCCGGGATTCCACATTAATAGCTTGTCATCATATACGCTTATTTGTATCGTATGTTGTGAAGCATAATCTTTATGAACGACAGCATTAATTAGCGCTTCTCTAAATGCTAGCTCGGAGATTGGAAAGCTCTCAACTCTTTGAATACCATCATACGTAATTAATGCTTTGAGATATTTGCTAAAAATAAGCTCGAGCGTTTTATCAACTTGTTCAAAAAGGTTACCTGTAACTACATCTTGATAGATTAAATCGCTATTTGATTTAAAATAGCCAATTTTAATTGAGCTTCCCGTCACATAGCGCTCGGGATCTTTGGCAAAAAGTAAAGTTGCGGCACGTTTAAAATAATTGCCTTCTTTTAAATGCAGCTTGTCGATCAGGATATGATCATCCTCATTTAAGAGATTGGCATCAATTCTTTTCTTTTTGGTAGCTTTGGCGCGGAAAAGCTTAAATGCAAATGGATCTAAATCCTCATCACCAAAATATGGCACGGGTACACCATCCCATTTTTTACCTTGGCGCGACAACAAAAATTTATCCAGTGCTGCCCCTTTAAACTCATGGGTACTACTTCCACTGCGATAATAATATGAACCTTTATAACTTACTGGATATGGATAAGCCTCAACACTGATTTCAAGATAATTCTTATTTTCAGCGATTTTCAGCTTAACTTCGACCATAATCCCTAAAATATCACGGACTTTATTCGGAATATCTGCTAATAGTTTAGCGGTGTTTTCAATGCCAACGATGATACCATTATCGGCAATACCAATATAAAGCGTTCCACCTGCGCTATTCGCAAATGCACTTATCCACTTGATATACTCATCTTTCCATAGTTGCTTAAACTCGATGTTTTGTGATTCGTTTTGTTGAATTACTAATTTGTTAGTGCTCGGTGTCATAAAATAAACTTTATAAAATTATTGTAATTTACGAATCGCTTCATTATACGCATTATTCATTTCAAGAAGTCCGTCATTCAAAAAATAAATTACGTTATCACTCAAGAGTTTACTTGCTTTATTACGTTCATTACGATAACCTTCTTGATCATAGATATAGTACGTTGATAACGCTTCTTGAGATTTAAGAAATTTGTTCCAAAAAGTTTGCATCGCCATACTTATCTCTGTTGCTCCAAATTTATCAGCTCTAAGTTTTAAAATCATTAATTTACCTTTTAGCTCTAGATAATTTGGGATGATATCTTCAATCTTTTCATTATTGTTTTTCATTATTCCAAGATATTTGGGAAAAGGAAAACTATTTTGATATTTAGTCCAAGTATCAAAGAAATCTTCCATGTGTTCAGTATATTGTCTAATTATCATTTGGTGAGTTTGCTTTTTACTTATTTTATATGTAAAATATGCAAATATGCTTGCAGGGATTGCAACTAGAGTTGTTGAGTCAATATCTTTAACAAAACTAAAGTTATAAAGCTTAGCAATAATCAGAATAATTGATGACGTAGCAAACATAATGACTAGTATATCTGCCGTATCATACAACAATGTTTTAACTTTCATTTTTTCAATATCTCTTTATGCGGCAATTATCTTGCTTGAATTACTTTCTCGCTGTTTACCAGTAAGTTCCCCAGTATAAAAAGCCTCATTTAATACTTTAATTAATACTGTAATATCTTTATTTTTCTTAACCTGATATTTATCGTTGTCTTTTTCCAATGTTACAACATTCTGATATCTATTAATATATTCGATTAGTCTCTGGTTTTCTATTTCAAAATTTTGCTCAATAAGAAATCTAATATGCTTTAGATTAGATGGTTCTATTTTTATGGTTAGATCTATGTTGAATATTTCAGAGTTATTAATTTTATCTATAAATAAACTTTGTTGCTCTTTACTTGCTTCTTTATATAGTTCAGTAAATTCGCTATGTATATTTTTTAAGTGTGCAAAGCTTTTGAAGTATATTTTATGGTCTGCTTTGTTTATACAAATATCAACCCGATTATATACCTCTAAGCGATTACTTTCTTCTTGATAGATTACGTGATCATTTATGCAACTAAGGAAATGAGTGTTTTCAACATATTTTGCTTTTGTAATATGCTGTAAATTCATGATAGTTTGCTCGTGCTCATTAACCAAATAACTACAAATCCATAACACCGAAGATAATTCTGTTTTGCTTATGTTACTAATAGTTGCGGTTTGATCTGTAATATTATATATATTATCGATGGATTGTTGGATTTTTACTTTAATTTGTGGATCAATATTATCATCATCATAGCTTATATAGAAAAACTGATTATTATCTAATTTGTACGAAGGATTATCTAGAAAATTAATGCTCTCAATGTCTTCATTTATAGGATAAATAAATAGTTGCTGATTCGAATTTTTAAATTTTTCTATATCATCTGTTCTGTCTAGTAGCTTTCTAAACTGTTGGTTTTTTAACTGAGCAATAATTGTCATTATTCATTATCTCCTGTATCTATAAAAAGGTATTCATCTAATTTTTTGATTAAAATGGCTGTTGGTTGTGCTAGTTTTATGTTTTTACGTTTACTTAATAATAAAAAACCTGCATAGTCAGTTTCAATTTTATACATCCGCCAGCCCAGTACGTATGCAATTGGATTTAAGAATGCTATATTACACATATAAAACAATATAAATAAAAAAGCGAGCAGAATAATTGACAATGTTGTTGTACTTGTATTTATTGATAATGCTACAAAAATGATACCTAAATACGATGGCATATATTCCGTATATACGGGATATATTTTTGTTACTATGATATTATCGGTGCTTAACCAATTATATATATTAGGCAACCAAGTATAAAAAATAATACTTACAACTAGCCAAGTCAATAGAATGCTTACAATAATCCAATGTTTTATAGAATAATTTATCAATTCAGCCCAAGAGCTATAGTTAAAATGAGAATTATTGGCAAAGTATAATAAAATTATCCAAAAAAATGATAATATAGTAACAAAAGTCTTTAGCGATATTTCCTTTAAGTTCATACCCGAACTTGCCCTGTTAATAGTTTTTGCACTAGCGATTGTTTTTGTAGTTTTAGTTGGTTTAATATTTCAGTTTGCTTGGTAGTTTCATCATCAATGCGGGTTAAAAAATCTGCGATTTTGGTTTGCTCGTCCAAATAACAACTAACAGTTATAAGAAATTTTTCTAAAGTAGATTTTTGAATATTTGGTAATCCTGATCCAACTCTTAGCAGCATAATTTTGGACTCTTGGTATTTTAATAAATAAAATAAATATTCATTTTGCACTGCTTTTGTAGCAACAGTATAGCAATGACCACCAGCCCAAAATTTATTTTTTACAAAACTAACATAACCGCAAGAGTTACCACCTTCGCTAACCGTTATAGAATTCTCAGTGTTATATTTATCTGTAAGACCAGAGTAATCAGTTCCTCCATTTAATACAGGATATATTCCATCATCAAGCATGTGTACTTTATTAAGTTGTTCACCTTTTTTAATTATACAAATATCACCAAGTTTTTTGGTTTGCCAAGCGGGGTAATCATTGCCATTATCGTCTTTGAAGCGGATTTTCTGGCTGAAAATCTGCTGCATGACACCTTTTTTGAAAACTTGCTTTTGCTTAATTAATTGCTCTTGTTTGGCAATAGCATCATCCCAAGTTGATAACATCTCAGCAATTTTTTCTTGTTCTTTCAGTGGTGGTAATATAAAAGGTAAACTCCTTTGCTCAGTTATACCTATATAAGCTCTAGTTCCTCCACCTGCTATTTCTTGTAACTTTTGTTGAAATATTTTGCTCAAAAAATATTGAAAAATATAATGGCGATTAAGTTGTGAGTGATCTTTTACTCGGTAGTATGTTACTTGTGGTGTTAACATAATATAATCAGTGTATAAATTTTTCACCATAACTACATTTCCTACTGTACCCTTATGTGTTAATAGTACATCTCCAGTGATTGAAAAACCTTTTTGTAATCTATCTGCTTGCTTTTTTGTTATAAAAGCACAGTTTTCTAAATCTAAAATACCATTTCTAACATTATTTGCCATAATAAATGGTATTCCACTAGCCACAAAATCACTACTTTTAGGATGTATGTCACCATGATTTCCATCTAACGGCTTATATAAATAGCTCATATTCACCAGTTGATTAATCGTCAGTACATCCCAATCCTCAGGAATAATCCCAAGCTTAGTTTGCTTATATCCTTGTGGTATCTGCTTAGTCATTCAATTTCTCCAATATTGCCACGCTGGCATTATCCATCTTGCTAAAAGCAAACCATTTTTTGCCAAGATCTTTAAGACTTGCGCCAATGTGATAAACCTCATTATCAATTAGCAAAAATCTATCATGTGATAAATCAAACTCTTTAATCGTGAGGTTATTATATTGAGCTTTATATTTTTGTACATCTAAAGCTAGTTGTTTGCTAATAGTTTTGGTATAGATTGTAATTGTTATATTTGGGTTTTTGCTAAATAGGGTTAATACCGTGTCATCAATGTAGTTGTCTAGTAATATAATTGACTGGCGAGCACGTTTAATTAAATCACTAACAAAAGCATAAGCATCGTAAATCTGCCCCTCAAAAAATATCCCTTGTGAGGGTTGTATTTCTTTTGACTCAAGTGCTTCAAAAATTTTACTAAAGTGATCATCATGTTTAAGTAATTTCATCTCTATATTTTCAAGTCGTTGAAATATTCCCGTATTTTGAGCGATAAACTTCCGCATAGTAACAAATGCTCGAATAATTTTTATACTCATGTTTACCGCTGAATCTGTCTTTAAGACAGAAGCTAACATTGACACACCTTGCTCGGTGAATACTAGTGGCGAACTACCGCCTAAATGCTGCTTGGAAGGTATCGCATTTTGCGATACCATAAAATCAACCTCACTATCGTTTAGCACAAACATAAAATCTTCAGGGAATCTATCAATATTTCTTTTTACCTGCTCCCTAAGCCTTATCGGTTTTACCCCATAAAGCACCGCTATATCTTTATCGAGCATAACTTGCAAGTTTCTAATCGTGTAAATTTTATTTTGAATGTTCTGTTCATCGATAATTAGCTCATTCATTATTTAACCCCAATATTATCTAACTTCACACCACCACACGCATAGCGTGTTAGCATAATATCTTGAATCGGACGTTCTGCACCAGAACCAAGCGCTACCATTTTCGTGACGTCACGAAAATGGTCTGCACAATTTGATCCAGCTGTTTCGCAGCTATTTTTTGCTTTAGTGATGACGTTCTCAAAATTCTCCCACCGCTCATAATCCAAGATCTTTTGCAAATCACGTGCATACCAATATTCAATCGCACTGTTTTCTACTTGATGTGCCAACGAATTAAAGCTAGCTTGTAATTGTGTGATTAGTTCAGCATTCATGATTACACCTTTATTTTTTTTGATAATGGAGTTTTTGTGGTCAACTTTTTCTCACTGGATTTTGCTTTACGCTCAAGTTTTTGGATATCTTCTACTGTCGGCAAATCTTCGGGCATTGTTCCGCCTAATTCCTGAATAGTTTCACGTACTTTTTTGCCAACTTCATAATAGGTTTGATTAGCCTGTACCTTGTTTTGTATTTCATCACGTTTTAGTTTTTCTTCGGTTTGAGTGGCTCGGAATAAATTAGCAGCCAATTCAGTACTATTCATATGATCTAAGATCTTTTGAGATTTTTGTAATCCCTTATGCTTATGTATGCTTTTTGCATCTAATCCGCCATATAAGCCTTTATCGCCTCCATTTATTTGCTTGGCTATTTGCTCTAATTCTGCTATATCATCTTCATTGGCTTGTTCTAGTTCTTGAGTTTGACGGTGTTTATCAAATAAAGCATAACGCTCTTCGGCTAATTGTTTGGCTACGCTTGCTCTTATTGTTCCAGCATGAGTTAGTAATTCGCGCTCGTTAAAGCTCAGGAAGGCATCAACTTTTTGTTCCCATTCCGCCATAGTTATAGCTTTGCGTTTTTTTGCCTGATCTTCGGCATAGTCCAGATACATGGTTACAATCCGGTTAAGCTCGTCAACTTCTTGTTGTGAAAGATAGTTTTTAGCAGTATCGACATCCATTTTTCTAACTTTTGAACCTATCCATGAGGTTAAGCCCATATTGGTTAATTCTGGATTGCTCCGGTTAGCAATAATTTCGGCAGCAGTATGACCAGTTACCGCCCACAGCATTCTATTTTGAACTTTTTTAAAGAATAATTTAGCCTGATCATCGTCTTTGTTGTAATCAATTGCGGTAATATAGAGGTCTTTAATTTTCTGGTAAAAGCGCTTTTCCGATGCTCTAATTTCACGGATGCGGGCTAACCATTCATCGAAGTAATCCCACCGTGTAGCTTGTTTGAGGCGAGCATCGTCCATAGCAAAACCTTTGATAAGGTACTCTTTGAGGATAGTGGTAGCCCAGATTCTAAAGTGAGTAGCGCTATTACTATTAACTCGATAACCTATAGAGATGATAGCATCAAGATTATAGTGCTTTGTTTTATATTTTTTACCATCCGTCGCAGTTGTCAAGAAATCCTTGACAACTGAATTTTCATCCAGTTCGCCACTTTCAAAGATATTTTTTACATGCAAACTAATATTCTGCTTGGTGGTATCAAATAACTCAGCAATTTTTTGCTGCGAAAGCCAAATAGTCTCATTTTCCAGTAAAATTTCTACTTTTATGTCTTTATTTGGTGTTTTATATAAAATGATTTCACTCATCTTATAACCCCAGCTCTTTGAGATAGTTATTCATCTTGATTTTTATTTCAGCCAATTCCACCTCTAATTGTACAATTTTAGTCTTTGTTGCATCCAGATCAATAGGCTCTTCTTCCTCAAAGGTATCAACATAGCGAGGAATATTTAGATTATAGTCATTTTCTTTGATTTCTTCAATTGTTGCAATATGTGAATATTTCTCAATTTCTTCGCGATTATGATAAGTCTCTAAGATTTTAGCTAATTGTGTATCGTTAAGACTGTTTTGATTTTTAGCTTTATCAAAGTCATTACTGGCATCAATAAATAGTATCTCTTGATGTTGACGGTTCTTTTTGAACACTAAAATACAGGCTGGAATACTTGTTCCAAAGAATAAATTAGCTGGTAAGCCAATCACCGCATCGAGTAAATTTTCATCAATAAGTTTTTGGCGGATTTTACCCTCGCTAGAACCACGGAATAAAACGCCATGCGGTAAAACTACACTCATGCGCCCATTTTCATTTAGACTTTGGATCATATGAATAACAAAAGCATAGTCTCCTTTGCTTTTAGGTGGTACAGCAAAATTTGTAAAGCGCTTAAATGGGTCTTTCTCGACATTATCCGCGCCCCATTTATCAAGACTGAATGGTGGATTTGCCACGATAACATCAAACTTCATTAAGTGATCATTTTCTAAATGCAGCGGGTTGCCAATTGTGTCACCCCATGCAATTTTGGCATCATTTATCTCATGCAAATACATATTCATTCGACATAATGCTTGAGTTTGTCCGTTGCGCTCTTGTCCATAAATCGCAAAATTGTTATTGCCAACTTCTTTAGCGGCTTTAATTAATAACGAGCCAGATCCACAAGTTGGGTCATAGATGCGATCTCCTTCTTTGGCGGCTACTAATTTAGCAAGCAAGGTTGAAACTTCGCTGGGAGTAAAAAATTCACCGCCTTTTTTGCCTGCATCGCTAGCAAAATGAGAGATTAAGTACTCGTAACTATTACCGATAATATCCATATTGTCTAGGCATGAAGGTCTTAAATCCAGTCGAGTATCGCTAAAATCCTCAAGTAAATTTTTTAATATGCTATTACGTTCTTTGGTATCACCTAACATCTGACGGTTATTAAAATCAACATTTCTAAAAATGCCTTCGAGTTTTTCAATATTATCTTCTTCAATTCTGGCGAGGGCTTTATTAATTATTTCGCCAAGGTTATCAGCTTCTTTATTTTTTAATAAATATTCAAAAGTGCAAGAGTTATCAAGAATAAATTTTTCTCGTTCCAGTGCCCGTTTAATGCGTTCTACATCGCCATCATATCTAGCGCTAATTTGCTCTAGCTTTTCTTTATAAAAATCAGAAAGATACTTTACAAATAACATACTTAGAATGTAATCTTTATATTGTGAGCTATCCATTGTTCCACGAAAAGTATCACAGGCTTTCCATACGACATTATTAATAATATCTTGAGTTGTCTTCATCTTTATATATCCTTGCCTTTATTTGATAAGAGTTTCAAAAATTTCAGTTTTAAGTTGGTTTTTTTCATTAATAAGTTTATTGAGTAAATCAATTTCCTGATTCGCAGCATCTATGTAATTGACTATTTTTTGTTGCTTCTCAAGCGGTGGCAGATTAATCTCCAACTCCATTAAATCAGCCGTTTTTATCATTGGGATTGCGGTACCTTGAGTTACTAATTTATTTTGAGTAAACTGCAAATTTAAATAGTATGTCAAATATTTACTATCCAGTAGGTTAGGGAAGATATTAGTTATAATTGCCATTAGTGATGATACCATTAGCCCTGTGTTGTTATCATTTATAAAAATTGCGTGATTTGGTGAACGTAACCGGACAATAACATCATTTTCTTTGGTTAAATATTGTGTACCAATTTTGGTGCTTGCCGTAAAGTGTTCATATGGTAGTTCTCCTAAATCATTTGAGCTCACAAATGATTTTAGGGTTAAAGCCTTGTAGTCAATTGTATTTGTGCTTGCCAAATTAGCCTTTTTACGTTCAAGTGATAGACCAATTCTTACATCTGTTAATTCTTTAAGCTTCATTTTTTTACCTCTCATGGCGTAGTTTAACATAAACTATGTGCTATAAGTTTAAATATAGCAATAATTTTATGAGAAGGCTATATTGGTGAGTTTAATGATTAGTTTACGCTGGCTACGGACAGCGCTCATTTAGAAGGTGTATGTCGACTGTTAGCCCTTGATAGGAATAAATAAGTCTATGCAAGAGCGTCCACCGTGAGGGATAGTCTGAAGGGAGTAAATGGCGTAGTTTGCGTGATGAACAGGAATTAGATAGAAAGTGCATAAAAATATGCACTCTCAAATACATTAATCTAGGTGGTTATTATATTAATAAATTTTATAACACATTGATATGCAAATATTACCTTACTACTTCCAAACTCCCTCTTTCCAGTGTCTTCTGCACACCGAAACATATTTAGTGTCGATCTTCTTGAGATTTTCATCATCAACCACTACTGGCGCACCTTGTTTAACTGCTACGCCATCGCGAACCAGCATATTAAAATTGGCTTTACGCCCACAGTGGCAAATTGTTTTAACTTCTTCCAAGGTATCTGCGATTGCGAGTAAGGTAGTAGCAGCAGGAAAGGGTTCACCACGATAATCACTGCGTAAGCCATAGCAAATTACCGGGATATTGAGATAATCAACTACATCTGAAAGCTGAATAATTTGCTCTGAGCTAAAAAAGTGAATTTCATCGATAAGAACACAAGCGATTTTTTGCTGTTCGTTTTGCGTTTTGATCAAGTCAAACAAATTATCCTCAATCGTGGTTGAGATTGCCTCTTTATCAAAACCAATACGTGAACGGACTTTATTATCACCCGCACGCCGATCAACCGCAGAGGTGACTACCAAAGTATGTTGCCCACGATCTTCGTAGTTATAGGCAACTTTTAACAAATCAAGCGTTTTTCCTGCATCCATAGCAGAATAGCGAAAAAATAATTTAGCCATGACTATTTAGTGCCAAAAATACGATCGCCAGCATCACCAAGCCCAGGAATGATATAGTCGTGATCATTTAATCCTTCATCAATCGAACCAGTGTAAATTTCAACATCTGGGTGCGCTTGGCGAATTTTATCAACTCCTTCGGGAGCCGAGAGAATACAGACAAATTTAATATTGCTTGCGCCATACTGTTTGAGTAAATCAATTGCCGCAATTGCCGAACCACCAGTTGCCAGCATTGGATCTAACAGGAAAACATCACGGTTTTCAATATCGCTGGGTAATTTGCAATAATATTCTACTGGTAGATGAGTGTTTGGATCGCGATACATTCCGATATGTCCAATTTTGGCATTTGGGACAAAATCCGCGATTGCATCTGCCATTGCTAAGCCAGCACGCAGAATCGGGATTAATGCTAATTTACGCCCAGCCAGCACGGGTGCTTTAGTTTTAACCAGAGGTGTTTCAATTTCAACTAATTCAGTTTTGATATTGCGCATCGCTTCATAGCCAATCAACTGAGATAATTCATGAGTCAGTTCGCGAAATTCTTTAGTCCCGGTATTTTTATCGCGCATTATGGTTAATTTATGTTGAACTAAAGGGTGGGTGATAGTATGAACTTTTGTCACGATTATGCTCCTGTTGATTCGTCGATTAGTGTAGTACAAGTAAGTTTTTGTTGATTGTCAGTATCTAAATATGCGCTATCCAGACAATTATTCTGTAGTGAAACCAAGCCATAATGGTTTTGCCCATCTTGATAGCAGTCGATAATAACTCCGACTTCCTGGTTATCCATTAGTGGGCTGACTACGCTTTGTCCAACCTGTGGCTGTGTGTTGGTGGTGAATTTTGCCATGCGCCGTTTTACTTTACCCAGATAATGGGTACGGGCAACAATTTCCTGACCAGTATAGCAGCCTTTTTTGAAATTAATTCCGCCAATTAAATCATAATTAATTTGCTGCGGTATAATTTTTTCAATTGACTCCAGATAAATCATGGGCAATGTGTTTTCGACTAGAAATTTATGCCACGCGTTACTATCTATAGTGCTCTCTTGTGGGTTCTCGCTGATAGTAAGGTATTTATCGGCGCTTAATTGCAGATTGTGACCACCATCAATCTGGGTGTCATTTAGGTAAATTGATTTAGCGCTGATAGCTAGGGTAACTTTACTGCGTAAAATATACATTTTAAGGCGCGGTAAAATTTTATCAGCTACATCTTTGTTGGTGATTAAATAATAGCTATTTTCTTGATGTTGAGTAATGATGAAAGTGGCGAGAGTGCGCCCTTTATTGCTTAGATGGGCGGAAAACTGCCAGGGTTTATTGTTTAGTTCACGAATATCGTTGCTAAGCTGCCCTTGCAGGTAGGTTGCGGCATCGCTGCCGCTGCATTCTAGGATGGCTAATTCTGAGTTAAGGTTTAAGGTCATGTTATTGTACTCCTTAACCCGTTATTTTAACACTTGTGGCTCTGCTTTACTCAAGCTTTAAAACAAGTTACAAAATGTTCCTGAATAATTTTACCTTTTGGGCGTGATGCACGACATACATCATCTGCTTGTGGACAACGGGTACTAAACACACAGCCCTTGGGCGGATTAACCGGTGATGGTAAGTCGCCTTCGAGCAGCTGGATTTGCTTGGTTTTTTCCAGAGTTGGATTAGCAACTGGTACGGCTGACAGCAAAGCTTTAGTGTATGGATGCAAAGTGTTACTATAAATAGCTTGTTTATTACCTAGTTCCATAATATTACCCAGATACATTACCAGGATGCGGTTACAAATATGTTTTACTACGCCCAGATCATGCGAAATAAATAAAATGGTTAATTTAAGCTGCTGTTGTAATTCCTGCAATAGATTGATAATCTGCGCTTTAATTGACACATCCAGCGCACTTACCGATTCATCACAAATCAATATCTTGGGTTCAAGAATCAATGCGCGCGCAATTCCAATCCGCTGGCATTGTCCACCGGAAAATTCTTGAGGATAGCGATTTACCTGATTTTGGGTCAAACCAACCAGCTTCATGGTTGCTAATACTTTTTGTAAAACCTGATCTTTTTTCATATCCGGATAAAGTGTTATCAGTGGCTCGGAGATGATTTCAGCAACGGTCATGCGTGGATCAAGTGCTGCAACTGGGTCTTGAAAGATAAACTGCATTTGTTTATGAACTTCATTCCATTCTTTGGAGGATGCTTTAGCCAGATCAATTTTGCCAGCAAAGAGGGCGCTACCAGAGGTGATTTTATTTAATCCACACAAAGCGCGTGCCAGAGAAGATTTACCGCAGCCGGATTCACCAACGATACCTAAGGTTTCACCTTCAAAAACATCAAAATCAATACCATCAACCGCATGCACTACACGTTTGGCTTTGAACATGCCACCACCTAGCTCAAAATGAACTTTGAGGTTTTTTACTTCGAGAATTTTTTTCATTGAGCTACCTCCACAGTACATTTCATAACATGCCGCGGTGCAATTTTACGTAGCGGAATCTGTCCGCTACAAGCTGGGCTTACTTTGCTGCAACGTGGTTGAAACGGGCAGCCTTGTGGTAAATGCAATAAGTTAGGTGGCTCTCCCGGAATGGTTTTGAGTTTATCCACATCATGTTCAATGTTTGGGATTGTTTCCAGTAAAGCACTGGTATAAGGATGGTAAGGAGTGGCAAAGACTTGTTCAATTGTTGCAGTTTCCATTAGCCAGCCACCATACATGACATTAACCCGGTCACAGATATTCGCTACTACACCCATATCATGGGTGATGAAGATAATTGACATATTCATTTCTTGTTTCAGCTCTTTGAGTAGCTCCAGAATTTGTGCTTGCACCGTTACATCGAGTGCGGTAGTTGGTTCATCAGCAATAAGCAGCTTGGGCTTAGTTAATAATGACATCGCAATCATTACCCGTTGACGCATCCCACCGGAAAACTCATGTGGGTAGAGGTGAATCCGGTTTTTTGCATCAGGAATTTTAACCTTGTCCAACATTCTGATGGCCTCATCCAAGGCTTGTTTGTAAGGCATATTTTTATGCAGCATCAAAACCTCAGTCATTTGTGAGCTGATTTTGAGGTATGGATTTAAAGATGTCATTGGGTCTTGGAAAATCATGGCAATTTGATCACCACGGAGCTTATTTAGCTTGCCAGTTGACATGCCAACCAGTTCTTGCCCGTTAAATTTTACTGAACCTTTAACCTTACCATTGCCAGCCAGTAAACCCATTAATGCCAGCATGGTTTGGCTTTTGCCCGAACCAGATTCACCGACAATTCCGATAATTTCACTGTCATAGACTTTAAATGACAAACCGTTGACTGCGCGAACCAAGCCATCTTGAACTTTGAATTCGACTACTAAATCACGAGCTTCTAAAAGAGGAGGTTTTTTATTATCCATCTGTCGCTCCTAGCGAGGATCTAATGCATCACGTAAGCCATTGGCAAAGAATGCAAAAGAAAGTAAAGTTATAATCATCAGACCAGCCGGGAAGAGTAATAGCCACCATGCTTGCATGTTCTGCGCCCCATCCGAAATTAATAATCCCCATGAAGTCATTGGTTCAGTCACGCCCAAGCCAAAGAAACTTAGCACGGCCGAGAGTACAATCATATTCGGTACGGTCAATGCTGCATAAACAATCACCACACCAAGTAAATTAGGGATTACGTGACGGGTGATGATTTTGAAATTACTCACGCCTGAAACCATCGCTGCTTCAACATATTCTTTGTGTTTGATGCTCAGGGTTTGCCCACGGACAATCCGTGACATATCGAGCCAGGAAATTGCAGCAATTGCGACAAATGACAGCGCCATACTGTTACCAAAGAGAGTAATTAATAAAATACAGAAGAACAAAAATGGGATTCCATAGAGTATATCCACAATTCGCATCATAACGGTGTCAACTTTACCACCCACATAACCTGCAATTGCACCATAGAAGATTCCGACCAATAGCACAACAAATGCTGCAGCAAAAGCGATTTCAAAGGTTATTCGTCCGCCAATAAAAGAACGAACGAATAAATCGCGTCCTAGGCTATCGGTACCAAACCAGTGTACCATGTTTGGCGATTGCATAATTTCGCCCCAGTTGGTCTTATCATAGCTGACACCACTAAATATTGGCACCACGATACACATTAAAGTTAAGGTAACAATTATCAAACCGCTAGTCATTGCTAGTTTATTACGTGATAAGCGGCTGAAAACACTCCGCCAGAACCCCTTAGTTGCCGGCGCATCTATATCCAAGTTTTTAGTTTTAAAAATCATGCAATAGTTTCCTTGTCTATAATGATTATTAAGATGAATTGTCGTAATGTGACGCAATAGCTAGGCGCAAGGCGACGAAGTGTACATGAGAAACGTACATGAGGAGCCTTGCAACGACGTCTAGTGTGATACATTACGAACAATTATTATTGTTTAATTTTAGGATCAAGCACCATATACAATAAATCAACAACAATATTAAACACTATCGTCAAAATACTTCCCAAAATGGTGATCGCCATAATCATATTATAATCACGATTAGTTGCGGCATTGGTCGTAAGGACACCCAAGCCGGGTAAAGTGAAAATTTGTTCGGTAACAACTGCACCAACTAAAATCCCGGCAAACATTGGACCAAGCAAGGATATAACGGGTAATAGTGTTGGGCGAATTGCGTGTTTGAATAGGATTTTTTTGGTTGGTAAGCCTTTAGCGCGCGCTGTGCGAATATAATTGGAATTTAGCACATCAATAATACTGCCACGGGTAACAAAGGCAATTGTTGGCGTATAAGCTAAGATTAGCACCAGCACCGGCAAAAATAGATGAGCAATATCGCCATCACCCCAGCCACCAGCTGGTAATAAGCGGAAAGTTACGGCAAATACCAAGACACACAAAGGTCCAGTTACCATGGTAGGTACTGCAGTGAAGAAAATATTACTCGATACGACTAATTTATCAAACCAAGAGTTTTTGTGTAATCCGGCATACGCACCGCAGATTATCCCAAAGGGTACCGCGATAACCATCGTATAGATGCTTAGGCGTAGAGTTACCCAGAAGCCACCCATATTATCTGGGAAGAGCAAATGATTGATCGGTTGCCCGAGGTATTTCATTGAGATTCCAAAACTACCATGGATAAAATCATTAAGGTAAAGCAGATATTGTTGCCACATCGGCAAATCCAGACGGTATTGCGCCATCAATGACTTAAGGGCTTCGGGAGAAAGCGCACGCTCTCCATCAAAAGGATTACCAGGTGTGATATGTACCAGAAAAAATACTAGCGTAATAATTGCCAATAAGGTTGGAATGGATACTAAAATCCGTTTAATTGCAAATTTCAACATATAGCGTTCCCTTAGTTTAATTTATACCATTTACTCATTACGTGATTAAAGTGATTATTGTCCATATCATAACCACTAACCCGCGGGCTTACCAAACGATAATAAGTGTATTGATAAAGGGGAATTATAACATAAGCATCTTGTGCAATTTTTAGCGCTTGTTTAATTAACGTAGCTCGCTTGTCTGGATCAGGAGTATTTTGAGCTTGCTGAATCAGTTGATCATAAGCAGGATTACAGTATTTAGATTTATTCAGCGGATCTTTACATAAGAATAGATTAGTATAGGCATCGACACTATCATAATCGGCAATCCAGCCATCACGAGCTACATCATAGTTAGCGGTATTGCGTGCTTGAATAAAGCTTTTCCATTCCTGATTGGCCGCAGCAGTCTTGATGCTATCTGCACCAAACACTTGTTGCCACATTGAAGCAATTGCCATCGCAATTTTTTTATGAGAGTCCATTGTGTTGTAACTAATGCTAATTTCTAGTGGGTGATTAGAACCATAACCAGCTTCTTTGAATAATTTTTTGGCTTCATTAATTTGATTAGCGTGGCTCCAACTACCCCATGCATAGTGATTATCAGCAAACTTACCATTTTCAATCGTGGAAGTAACGTAGCTATAAGATGGAACTTGGTCTTGTCCTAACACATTCTTCACTAAGGTATCACGATCAACTGCCATGGATAGAGCTTGACGTAGTTTTGGATTATCGCGGAATTTAGGCAAGGTCATATTGAGGTCATAATAATAAAGACCTTCCATTGTAACGGTGTGCTCTTGCGTTGGATAATCTTGGCGGATGCCTTTGTATTGATCAATTGGCAAACTAGAGGTAATATCAATTTCACCAGTTTTATAACGATTGAAAGATGCATTAAAATCAACAATCGGGAGAATCTTTACTTGCTTAACGCTGACATTTTTGGCATCATAATAATTAGGATTTTTATTAAGCAACATATGCCCTTTGATTACCCATTCAGCGACGCTGTAAGCACCAGAAGTTACCATCGTTTTAGAATCAGCCCATGTCTGTCCATATTTAGTTACATTAGTTTTGGATACGGTGGCGGTATTTGGCATCGCGCAAATTTGTAAAAAGGCTGCATCAGGATGAATTAAGGTGACTTGTACTGTTTTAGCATCGAGGGCTTTAACTCCTAGTTGCTTTAGAGGTAGTTTACCTGCTCTAATTGCGTTACCATTTACAATATTGGCTGCTAAATTAATATATGGTGAAGCAATTTTAGGGTCTGCCAGCCGTTGCCACGAAAATACCACATCATCGGCAGTAATCGGACTGCCATCAGAGAATTTGAGTCCATCGCGTAGATGGAATGTATATATCTTACCATCGGCTGAAACATCCCATTTCTCAGCTAAGCCAGGGATAGAGTGATTGTTTTGATCAAACGAGGTTAATCCTTCAAATAAATCAAATAAAACTCTGGCGCTGGTTGTATCTTGTGCCATTACTGGGTCGATAGTTGGTGCATCTTCGCCATTGTCAACCGTAATCAGGTTTTTATCTTTATTTGCGCTGGAACTTGTGTTATCTTTGGAGCAGGCACTCAGACTGCTTATGCTGGCAATTAGAAGTAACGCAGTCAATTTTTTGATATTTAGCATACTAATTGATTCCTTTTTGATTGAAATTATACCATTTACTCATTACATGATCCAAATGATTAGTCTCAGGCGTGTAGCCGCCAATATTGGGTTTGATTAGGCGAAAATAGGTATATTGATACAATGGGATGACTGCATAATCTTGCATAGCCGCTTGGAGTGCTTGACGAGTTAAATCTTCACGTTGAGCTGCATTAGGTGTATTTTGTGCTTGAAGTAAAAGCTTATCAAATGCTGGGGTGCAGGAATGTGAGTTATTTTGCGGATTATTGCATTGATAAAGATTAGTATAACTATCGATGCTATTATAATCGGCAATCCATGCATCTCTGGCAATATCATAATCACCTTTATGGCGCGCTTGAAGGAAAGTTTTCCATTCTTGGTTGCTGGCGGCAACGGTTATACTTTTATCACCAAAAACCTGTTGCCACATTGAAGCAATTGCCAGAGCCACTTTTTTATGCATATCGTTGGTGTTGTAACTAATTTTAATTTCTAACGGGTGCTGTTCACTATAGCCAGATTGTTTGAATAGTTCACGAGCTGTCGCGAGTTGCTGCTCACGTGGCCACTGCGACCACTCATAGTCTAGTCCAGCATACTTACCATCGTCAATCGTATCGGTAGCGTAGGAATACAGCGGAACTTGATTCTGACCTAAAATATCCTTGACTAATAAATGGCGATCAACTGCCATCGACAGTGCTTGACGTAGTTTAGGGTTGTTTTTGAATTTATCTGAAGTCATGTTGAAATCATAATAGTACATACCCTCCAGTGAAACAGTATGTTCCTGATCTCCCAAAGAGGTTTTAATTGTTTTGTATTGATCTAAGGGTAATGAATAGGTAATATCTAAATCTCCAGATTTATATTGACTTAACGATGAATTATTATCTTCAATCGGCATGAATTTAATTTGATCAATTGCTACGTTTGGAGCACCATAATAATGCGGATTTTTACTTTCTAAAATATAACCTTTAACGACGTGTTCATCAAGTTTATATGCACCGGAAGTAACCATGTTTTTAGGATCTGTCCAATTAGTGGACTTATTAACATTTGCCTGAGATACGATCCCCAGATTCCACAACGAAGCGATAGCTAGAAACGAATTGTCCGGGCGATTGAGTGAAATTTGTACCGTGTTTTTGTCTAGTGCTTTAACCCCCAATGCGCTCAGCGGTTTTTTACCTTTTATGACATCATCTGCATTGGTTAGGTTATTGATTAGAATGTTATATTTTGAAGCAACCTTTGGATCAGCAAGGCGTTGATAAGTAAAAACTACGTCATTCGCGGTAATTGGCGTACCATCAGAGAATTTAATTCCAGGTCGTAGATGAAAAGTATAAGTTTTTCCGTTTTCGCTAATATCCCATTTATCTGCTAGTCCCGGGATGATTTTATTACTTTGATCGTAGGAAGTTAAGCCTTCAAATAAATCATTCATCAAACGATGGCTTTGGCTATCTTCTGACATTTGTGGATCCAAAGTAGCTGCATCTGCACCAAGATCTACTACAATTTTGTTTTGTGTAGCGCTGCTGTTAGCTGCATTGTTGGTGTCTTTTTTTGACTGTTGCGAGCAGGCGGCAATTAATGAAGCCGAGCTTAATAGTAATATTAATGATTTTAATTGCATAGTTGTGAATACTCTAAAATTTATTTAGTGATAAATTAGTACAGACAAGGGGAAAATCCTGCCGACTAAATATACTCTTCGTCTTTGAATCTTGAACTTTGTTGGATTTCAAAAAAGATTCCTTGTGTAGTTCTGACTACACCGCGGTAACACGAGTGTTCGTCTTTTTTATCAATCCTTCGCGCCCGAGAATCAAATACTGTGAGTATAGGTTTAACACTCTGGAGGTTATACTGGCAAAAACGTGAAACGTATAACTAGTCAAAAATATTGACCTACATTATATCATCTGTTGCGGATACGTAGCTCTCGATTGTGCTTGAAATACTTGTGCATATGCTAATAAAATAAAGCAGCCATTAATAACTGATATTAAAGATTGTTGATTTTATCTGGATTTTAATTTGCTTTGGTATATAATATCCTCTTAGTTTCTTTGCCGATTAATTAACCTTGGCAAAGTAAATGATATGTTGCATAATGCTTCATATTCTATGTGGCGTCAGTTCTAATATAGCAATAAAGGTAAATCATGGATAGTATTTTGGCAATCAGCCCTTTGGATGGTCGTTATCGGGATAAAGTTAGTGCACTAAATTCATTAGTTTCAGAGTTTGGTTTAATTAAGTTTCGTGTACAGGTTGAGGTGGAGTGGTTTAAGTTTTTGTTTAGTAAAGCAGAGTTTAATTTACCCAAATTGGGCAGCGCAGATATTAAATTACTGGATGAGATTATTGCTAATTTTGATAGCGTGGCGGCGGCCAGGGTAAAAGAGATTGAAGCAACGACTAACCATGATGTTAAAGCTGTGGAATACTATATCAAAGAACAGATTGCCGATAATCAATTACTTTTTGCCTATCGTGAGTTTATTCATTTTGCCTGCACTTCCGAAGATATTAATAATACCAGTTATGCACTGATGCTAAAGGCAATAACTGAGCAAGTTTTAGTGCCGCAAGTACGTGCGATTACCGAGAAATTGACGACTCAAGCTAATGAATATCGCGATATTGCGATGATGTGTCGTACACATGGACAAGCTGCAACGCCATCAACCATGGGAAAAGAATTTTATAATGTTGCGTATCGTCTACAACGTCAATTAACCCAATTAACTAAACAGGAGTTTTTGGCAAAAATAAATGGCGCAGTGGGTAATTATAATGCGCATTTAGTTGCCTATCCTGAGATTAAATGGGATAAACTAGCTGAAGAGTTTGTGACACAAAGATTAGGTTTAAGCTTCAATCCATTTACCACCCAGATTGAACCACATGATTACCAAGCTGAGTTATACGATAATTTGCGCCGAATTAATATCATTTTAATTGATTTATCACGTGATTTGTGGGGTTATATTTCGTTGAATTATTTCAAGCAAAAAGTTAAAACTGGCGAAGTTGGTAGTTCGACTATGCCACATAAAGTTAATCCAATTGATTTTGAAAATGCCGAAGGAAATTTTGGTCTGGCCAATAGTGTGCTTGGACATCTGGCAGAGAAACTTCCGCTGTCGCGCTGGCAGCGTGATTTGACTGATTCAACCGTGCAGCGTAATATCGGTGTGGGGGTTGGCTATATGGTTTTGGCGTTGAGTTCACTGGCTAAAGGTCTTGGTAAACTAGAAATCAATCAAGCGGTAATTAGTGCTGATCTGGATAATAATTGGGAGCTTTTGGCAGAGCCAATTCAGACTGTTATGCGTAAATGTGGTGTCGAAAATGCTTATGAAAAGCTGAAAGATTTGACCCGCGGTAAAAAAGTTGATGCTGAAGGTATCAAACAATTTGTGGCGTCTTTAGAGCTACCTGAAGCAGAAAAAGCTAAATTAGCCCAACTAACGCCGCATAATTATATTGGTTTAGCAGACAAGTTATTCTAATTTCTGAGGATAAAGAAGATGCAGACAGATCGTAAAATTATTAAATGGATTAGCGCCGAGCTATTTTTTATAGTTAGTGTTATTTCTAGTGTGATGTTTGGAGTTTTTAGTGCTGCCATATCACATGATTTTCATTTGTCACCCAGTACCTTAGGGTGGCTCTCTGGCATCTTTTTTATTGTTTATGCGCTAGCTCAGTTTTACTCTGGGCGGCTATTTGTCTTGTTTCCTGCCTGGATTATTATGAGTAGCAGTGCTTTAATCGCTGCTCTTGGTGCATTAATTTTTGCGAATTGTTCTTCGATTGGACTGGTTTTTTTAGCGCGGATTTTATTGGGGATTGGTCTGGCTTCAACTTTTGTTGGCGTACTCTATATAGTGCAGAAAAACTTTGCGGCTGCCTCATTTCCGATGATGTCTTCACTTAGCCAAAGTTCAGCTAATTTTTGTGCCGCTATTTTTGGTTTTTTTGCGGGTTCGGTGCATAATTATCATGCCTCATTTAACTTTCTGGCGCTGTTGCTGTTAGTTTGCAGTTTATTATCCTTTCTCTTTATTCGCGAGAAATCTAGTTCTGCTTTATCAGCAGAGCAGCCACAAGCTACACCGCAGCTAAGTATGTTGAATACCGTGAGCTTGATTATCCGTAATCCGCAAGTTTGGTTGGCAGCCTTATATTTCTCAGGCTTATTTGGTGCGGTTTTGACCTTTGCCGATTTATTTAATGTTGCTTATCAAGTGCAAGCATTTCACCTTAATTTTAATACTGCGTCAATAATTAACTCGATGATACCACTTGGCTTAACTTGTGGTGGCTTACTTTGCGGATATTGGGCACAGAAGATCAAAAACTATGTTTTTCCAGCGCGTATTATGGGAGCATTAACTGTTGCTATGTTTAGCTTGATTCTTTTTGTTAAATTTGAGTCACAATTTGCTCATGTTATTATTGCTGTTGTGAGTTTCTTGTTTGGTATTGGCTGCAGTGGTTCAATTTTAGCCTTTCAATGCTTGCAAGAAAACATCAGTGATGAACGGCTTAAGCCGATGGCAACTTCATTTGTTTTGACGTTTACTTACATTATGTCAGGAATGGTTGAACAACCAACGGTTGGTGATTTTATTGCGCGTACCCAGCTTAAAGTGATGAATCATAATGCAGGATTAAGTGCTGTACAAAGTTGGTTTTTTGATGCTGCAGATCAAGATAGCTGGCATAAATATAATTCGGGTTTATATGTGATTTTTGGCTTTCTCATTGTGAGTTTTATCACTAGCTGGTTTTTTAAACGTAAGCAAAATTAACAAAAAGCTGTTTGGAATATTTCAAACAGCTTTTTTAGATTAGTATCAAGATATTATGAAGCTGTTTTAGCTCAGTTGTAAAATGCTGCATGGTTTTGCGAAGCGTTGGTGCTTTAACCTGAGTAATTAATTCATTTAGCTCCAGATAATCTATTGCTAAAGAATAACTCTGGTTTTTATCGCTGATATTCTGAATTACCTGCAGAATTTTGAATAAAATTTGACTGATTTGCGGGTTATTAAGACTGTCATTTTCTAGTTCATAGTAAAAAATAACAATAACTAAACGGTAAAGGCACCTGATTTGTAACACGCATTTATTGTAATTTTCGATTAGTTGTGGGTTCTTTTTACCTGCCAGTTCGTGTTTAGCTTCATCAATAGTTTTATTAAAATTAATCACATCATTGAGAAATTTAGTTTCAATGGTTAGGATATGCTGTCGAACTTGTTCGATATTATCTTGATTTTGAATATTCCTAATTAAATTGGTTATATCATCCAATGCGCTGAAGATTAGCTGGTGAGACTTCTTAATCGCATATTGCGGGAAGAACAGCAACATTGAAAGTAGAGCAAAGCTAATCCCAATGACAATGTCCATGATCCGATACATTGCATGCTCTAAGCTTGTACTCCCACTACTACCAAAAATTAAAATTGCCATAGTGGCGATACCGAGAACTCCGATATAGCTTTTTTTACTTCCCATAAAGATATAGGCATAAACGAAACAAGATATACTCAATAGACTCCAGATAATTAGCCAATTATCATGAAAAAATAAAATACAAATTAAAGCAATGAATGAGCCAAATAAAGTGGCTAAAAAACGGAGTTTGCTACGATTAATTGTGCCACCTATCGTTTCCTGATCGAATAAAACGACTGTTGTTGTAACCGTAATCCAACCTGACATTGGAATATTGATTAAATGTGCAGTAACTATTCCAGCCGCCAGTGCGAGAATCAAGCGCAGTGCCCGAATCATCCGGTTTTTATCCAACGTTAAATTCATAATATAATCGGTTCGATATTTAGTTGAATCTGATAATGCGCGTAAACTTTAGTCTGAATTTCTCTGGCAAAAGTCAGTAATTCATCTTTGCTTGCTATTGCATAATTAACTAAAACTAAAGCTTGTTTAGGATAAACACCAATATTGCCGCTGCGAGTTCCTTTTAGTCCTAGATTATCAATCAGCCATCCCGCCGAGACTTTAATTTGTTCTGCGTTTGCGCTAGGATATATTGGCAAATTTGGAAAACGTTGTTTTAGCTTTTGCGCTTGAGCTGCTGCAATAATCGGATTATGAAAGAAGCTTCCGGCATTGCCGATTTCTGCCGGATCAGGTAATTTACTCCGCCGGGTATTTATGATACACGCTCGTAAATCATTTGCTGTTGGATTATCAATCTCTGCCATTTGTTTGGCAATATCGCCGTAGCTAATCATTAGCTTAGCAGTTGTCGGTAGTTTAAACGTAACGCTAACTACCAGATATTGTGGTTTATTTTTGAGATAACTATTGCGATAGCTAAATTGACACTCGGCATTACTTAGTTTAGTTAATTGACGGAGGTTAAAATCATAAACCGTGACATAATCAATAAAATCCTTAACTTCAACCCCATAAGCACCGATATTTTGTACCGGAGAAGCACCAACGGTTCCCGGAATCAGGCTCAGATTCTCTAAGCCATAGGCTTGATTTGCAAGACAGTTTGCAACAAAATCATCCCAGATTTCACCAGCAGCTGCGGTTACTAATTTATAAGCAGACTTATCGCTGTTGAAAGTGATGCCTTTTAACTGATTATGAATTACTAGCCCGTCATAGTTTTCTGGCAGAATTAGGTTGCTCCCACCGCCTAACACAAAATAGCGTGGATAATCAGCGATAATTGCAGCAATTTCGTCAAGCTGTTCTAAAGATGCTAACTGGATATAGTGATTAGTAACTGAATTAAGGCGAAGTGTATTAAGCTGTGTTAAGTTGATTGAATTCTGAATGGTTAACATATTAAAACCAGTCCTAAGTGGTGCCCCCGACAGGAATCGAACCTGTAACTGCCCCTTAGGAGGGGGCCGTTATATCCATTTAACTACGAGGACGGTATGTTTTGAGTGGTAAATACTCACCCATAGCTGCCACAATATGCTGTAAGAGTTAGGAACAAGGCGACGTAGTGTACATCAGAAGTACATGAGGAGCCTTGTGACGACGCTATTACTGCATAGGGTGGCAGTTAAGTATTAATGTTTACTAAGCAATTTCAATGACTCTTTAATTCCCTGGCTGAGATCATTTAACTCGGGTAATTGCTTGATAACTTGGCTGATTTCCTTGTTATTATAGCCAAGGCTTTCCAGCGCATTAGCAATATCTTTGCGAATATTGGTGTCTTGATTTTGCGCGCTACCGGCAAACAAACCTGTTGCAGTTAACACCCCCGAGGTATTGCTTAATTTACCTTTGAGCTCCAATAGCATGCGCTCTGCCATTTTTTTACCTACGCCAGGAGTTAGACATAAGGTATTAGCATCATCTTCTTCAATCGCGACGTAAAGCTGTTGGCTATTCATCGTTGAGAGCAAGGCTAAGGCAATTCGTGGACCTATTCCAGATATTTTTATTAATTGGCGAAAGCAATTGCGCTCAGCGCGATCAACAAAACCAAAGAGTAAATGTGCATCTTCCCGAACCACCTGATGGGTAAACAAAGTAACTTCGTTGCCTAGCGGGGGTAATTGTGCCAGATGTGAGATTGGCAAGTCAAGTTCATAACCAACCCCACCAGCAAGAATGATCACTTGTGGCGGGCTTAGTTCAACTAATTTTCCAGTGATTAATGCTATCATAATCAGAATGAAGGAACGATTGCACCGTTATATTTTTGCTCAATAAATTTCTTCATTTCTGGTGAAGTCATCGCTTTAGCTAGCGCTTTCATTTTAGGCTGATTTAACTCATCCGGGCGAACCGCGATAATATTCGTAAATGGGCTGTTCTTGCTTTCTAAGATTACGGCATCACGAGTTGGTTTTAAGTTAGCCGATAACGCATAGTTTGAGTTAATCAGAGCTAAATCAAGCTGTTTTCCCGCAAGTGAGCGTGGTAACATTGCTGGATCTAGTTCTACGATTTGAACATTGTATGGGTTAGCTATAATATCTCGTTTAGTCGGATAAGCAATACCAGCTTTAAGTTTTAAAATTCCGTTAGCTTGCAGAATATTAACTGCACGTCCTTCGTTAGTTGGATCATTGGGTACACCGATTTTACTTTTTGGGGCTACATCAACAGCTTTTTTAGTTTTGATAAATTTAGCTTCACTGTCTGCATTGGCATAGACACCCATCGGCTCAAGGTGTACTCTTACTAAACTTACCAAGTCAGTTTTATGATCTTTATTATATTGATCCAAGTATGGCTGGTGCTGGAAAAAATTGGCATCAATCTGCTTTTGTGATAGAGCTAGATTTGGCGTAATATAATCCGAAAACTCAATCACTTTTAGCGTATAGCCTTGTTTGGCTAATTCTGGTTGCACAAATTTTAACATTTCAGCATGTGGAACTGGTGATGCGCCTACGGTAATGGTTTCTGCAGCGAATGAACTAACCCCGGTAGCTAGTCCTGCCAAAATTAATAATGTTTTTTTCATTCAAATTCTCCCTTTTATAATTATTGATTATATTTTTAAATTTTAAAAACCTAGGATACGGTTATTTACGTAATATACGTACTAAAAAATCTCCAACGACCTGAATAAGCTGTACCATGACTACCATCAATACTACGGTAATTAACATGACATCAGTTTGAAAGCGTTGATAGCCATAGCGAATTGCCAGATCACCCAATCCACCACCACCAACAGTTCCCGCCATTGCCGTATAAGAAACCAGCGCGATCGCGGTCACGGTGATACTGGCAATCAGGCTGGGCATAATTTCTGGTAGTAAGATATGCCAGACAATTTGCCAGGTACTGGCACCACATGACTCTGCCATATGGAAGATTCCATCGTCAATTTCTTTGAGTGCATTTTCAACTAAGCGGGCAAAGAATGGAAAAGCACCAACTACTAATGGTGGAATTGTTCCTTTAGCACCCAGTGAAGTTCCTACCAACATCGTGGTCGTAGGAATCATAACAATTAATAAAATGATGAAGGGTACCGAACGCAAGACATTGATGATAAATGAGAGGATATTATAAACCCATTTATTTTGTAATAAACGTCCTTTGCTACTTAGAAATAGAATCAGACCAACCGGAATACCAATCAGGGTACTAAATAAGACCGCAAAACCGAGCATAAACAATGTATCTAAGGTTGCCTGATTAATCTCGCTCCAGTCAACATTAGTAGTTAAATCATTAATAATTGCAAACGACATTTTCTTCTACCCAAAAGAAATTAATATATTTATATATAGCTAACTGCCGGAATATGATTAGTGGACTATTTCAAAATGAACCTTCATTGAGCGCATGATGCTACAGGCTTTTTCCAAGCTACCTTCGTCACCGTCAAATTCAATCAGTAGCTGTCCAAAAGGCATATGTTTAATTCGGTCTAGTTCGCCACGCAAGATACTAAAATTAGCATTAGTTTCATTGCTAATTATATTTAGAATCGGCTGGTAAGTTGCTTCACCAACAAATGATAACAGCAGTATATGTTTATTAGGGTGTTTTTCAAACTGGTAGAAGTGTTTTACCTTCTCAAGGTATTTATCTGATTCTTCCTCAATGATTAACTTGCGTGTCAGAGGCTCTTTAGGGTGCAATAAGATATCGAAAGCATTACCTTGTTCGATAATTTTACCCTTGTCAATCACTGCAACTTTATCACAGATTTTGCGTACAACTTCCAGTTCATGGGTAATCAAAACTACGGTAATACCAAGTCGTTGATTAATTTCGAGTAATAACTCCAAGATATCATTGGTAGTTTGTGGATCCAAGGCTGAAGTGGCTTCATCACTGAGTAGCAACTTTGGCTTAGTAATCAATGCGCGCGCAATTCCGACCCGTTGTTTTTGTCCGCCGGACAAACTTGCTGGGTATTTATTGGCAAACTGGCTTAAACCAACTAAAGACAGCATTTCATCAACAGCCGTTTTGATTTCTGCTTTGTTGTGTTTACCTTGTAACGTCAGTGGTAGAGCAACATTTGCAAAAATTGTTTTGGAACTTAGTAGATTGAAATGCTGAAAAATTACGCCAATTTGTTGACGTTGTATCCGTAACTCATTGACCGAAATTGCGGTTAGATCCACTCCATCCACAATTATCTTGCCGCTATCCGGGCGTTCCAATAAATTTAAGCACTTAATCAGAGTTGATTTACCAGCACCGGACTTACCGATGATTCCAAATACCTCACCTTTGGCGACCTCAAGGTTAATATCATCAATAACCTTGATCTGACCTTTTTTCTGCTTATAGCTTTTGCTTAAATTTTGGATCGTTATCATTGTATTTAGTCGCGGAAATTAATAAACTGCAATGGCAGTTCCGTAATATCTTTTTTAAGCAGGGCAATTGCATCTTGCAAGTCATCACGTTTAGTGCCTGTTACTCGTACAGTTTCACCTTGAATTGAGGCCTGAACTTTTAATTTGCTGTCTTTGATATGTTTGGTAATTTTTTTACCTTGTTCTTGCTCAATCCCATTTCTAACTTTGATAAGTTCTTTTAGCTTGTTACCGCTAACTTTTTCAATTTTACCTTCGCTTAGCGAACGGGTGTCAACTCCGCGTTTGGTAAGTTTACCAACTAGAATGTCTTTGACCTGACCTAACTGAAAATCATTGTCAGCATAGATGGTTAGATCTAGTTCTTTAAGTTCAATCTTACAGTCAGAGCCCTTAAAATCAAAGCGGTTCGCAATTTCTTTGTTGGATTGATCGATGGCATTAGTTAATTCAACTTTATTTACTTCAGATACTACGTCAAATGATGGCATAAATGTTACTCCTAGCGATAATTTTTTTGAATTTTTGATTATAGCATAAATACGGCAAATATCATAAAGATTTTGTGCGCTGCATCAAATAAAATATATCTCTATTTATAAGAGTAGTGTACATTTATTTGGGTGTTACTATCTGGATTAGCGCTATTTATTTGCTTAGCAGAGCTTGGTAATCGTTGACTAAAGTGGAAGGTTTTTATATGTGGTATAATCAGCACCTGAAATTATACAGTCAAGGAATAGATTAAAATGCCTATAATTAAAGTGTTACCACATGAGGAAGTTTGCCCTAACGGTGCTGAGTTTCAGGTTGAAAGTACTAAAAATTTATGTAAAAGTTTGCTAGAACATGGAATTGAGATTGAGCATGCCTGTGAAATGGCACGCGCTTGTACCACCTGTCATGTGATTATTCGCCAAGGGTTTAATTCACTGAATGAACTGGATGAGCGAGAGGAGGATTTATTGGATATGGCATGGGGGCTCACTTCGCTCTCGCGTTTATCATGTCAAGCTTTAACTGGTAATGAAGATTTAGTGGTTGAGATTCCCAAATATACGATTAATCACGCCAAAGAAGGCTAGAAAATATGAACCAGCAAGACGAAAAACATAGCAAATTTTTAGCTCATGATGATTCGGGTAGTCATGTGCACGGTGATGACAGTCATAACAATATCGCGCATAACCACAATCGTAGTAGCGCTCATGAGCACGATCATGCTGAACATAGTCATAATCATGGTAATATGATCCGTGAAACCAGTGGTCGGATATTATTTTGGTGCTTGATTGCGACTTTTACCTTTTCACTGGTTGAAGGAATTGCGGGATATTTAATTCATTCGATAGCCTTACAATCTGACGCGGTACATATGATGACTGACGCTGCGGGACTAATGATTGCTTATTTTGCTAATGTTATCAGTAAACGCCCGGCAACAGTTAATCTTACCTTTGGTTATGGTAAAGCTGAGGTCTTAGGCGCACTGATTAATTGTATGTTTACTACTGTGCTCACGCTATGGTTACTATTTGAAGTAGTTCAACGTTTTATGCAGCCTGTTGCAGTTCATGGGGCTAGTTTATTCGTTGTTGCCGCATTAGGCTTCTTGGTTAATGGCGTAATTGTCTGGGTTTTATCTAAAAACTCGCACTCATTGAATACTAAGGCTGCGATGATACATGCAATGGGGGATCTATTTGGCTCTTTGGTTGCGATTGTTGCCGGAGCAATTATTTACTTTACCAACTGGTCGATTGTTGATCCGCTACTGTCTTTAGTCGTAATTATTTTATTGATTGTTTCTAATTTTAATTTAATGAAAAAATCTGCCATAATTCTGATGGCTGGAGTTCCGGATAATGTAAATTATGAGCAGGTTGGTAAAGATTTATTGGCAATTGAGGGTTTACTAGAGGTGCATGACCTTCATGTGTGGTATATCTCAGCTAACCAAGCCGCCTTATCTGCTCATGTGGTTGCATGTAATCCAGAAGGCTGGCCACAAATCTTAAAAGATTGCCAGAATATGCTATTGAGTAAACATAAAATTGACCATGTAACTTTACAATATGAATTTGATGACCTCAAATGTAAAGAAGTTGCTTGTTGTCCTGAGTAGTTTTAAAATAATAATCTAGGGTATAACTATTAATTAGCAAAACCAGTTAATTTATTGTTAACTGGTTTTTTGGAATCATAAAGATGGAGTTTATTTATAACGCTCAATCGAATCCTGAACTTCTTTAATCGCAGCCTTAGCATCTTCAATACCAGATAATTTTACCCATTTACCTTTTTCAAGTTTTTTGTAATTTTCAAAAAAGTGAACGATTTGTTGGATTTGTAGAGCTGGTAAATCTTCAATTTTGTCAACTTCCGCATACATTGCGCAAACTTTTTTAGTGGGAACTGCGATAATTTTTGCATCAATCCCACTTTCATCTTCCATGCGTAATACGCCTAATGGACGACATTTAATCATGCTACCATGTGCTACTGGGTAAGGGGTGATTACTACCACATCGGCTGGATCACCATCTTCAGATAATGTATTTGGAATAAAACCATAGTTAGCAGGGTAAGACATCGCAGTACTGACAAAACGATCCACAAAAAGCACGCCAGCTTCTTTATTCATTTCATATTTTACCGGTGGAGCACCAGCAGGAATTTCAATAATAACGTTAAATTCTTCAGCAGAACCGATTTCAATATTTTTTAAATTCATTAAGAACTCCTAAAAAAGTTTGTAAGATGTATAATTATACCTTGGAATTATCCATAAAAGCAAATAAAGAGTAGGTGTGAAATGTTAGATCGTGCAATTGTAGAAGTCGATAAAATTTTTAAGAATTTATTCCATAAGCCTTTATCTAAACGCCCTCATCCCGATAATAGTATTCAGGATGGTGAATTTAGTGAGGCAGAACGCAAACACATTATTGGTTTAATGCGAATCAATCATTGCGGTGAAATTTGTGCTCAAGGGCTCTATCAGGGGCAGGCAATTACCGCACGCGATAAAACTAATAAGGATGCTTTTGCCCATGCAGCTTATGAAGAAGTTGAACATTTGGCATGGACAGAGCAGCGAATTCATGAGCTGGGTGGTAAAACCAGCCTGCTTAATCCTTTATTTTATGCAGGAAGTTTAGCGATTGGAATCAGTGCTGGGCTTTTGGGTGATAAATGGAACCTGGGATTTCTCGAGGAAACCGAAAAGCAGGTTGAGGGGCACTTGGTGGATCATTTGGAGAAATTACCAGTGCATGATAACAAAAGTCGGGCGATTTTGGAGCAGATGAAAGAAGATGAAATCAAGCATGCACATATGGCGCACGATTTTGGTGCGGCTGAATTACCCGAAATAGTCAAGAAAACTATGACACTAAGTTCTAAAATTATGACCAAGGCTGCATACCATATCTAGGCAAGTAAATTATGCTTAAATATATTGAGGAGTAGATATTGAGAAATATGCTTAAATTACTTGTATTACTATCCGCCGTAGTTCCATTTTTATCCGGGTGTAATAGTGGTGCAGATCAGTTTGTGCTTCAGTCTGGCTCCACATTAGATAATTATCCAGCAGCTGCTATATACCGTGGAGATATTCAATCCAGTGACGGTATGGGTAATGGTATGATTTATACTAAATTTGATATTAATGGTGCGGCCCAAATATATTTTAGCTTAGGTAGTGGAGAATCATCATCACTTGCGATGAGTTCTGGTTTTTTAAAACTAAATGCTCCCACTTGTTACATTGCGCAAAGCACGCTGACTCACGGGGAACATGGTAAATTTATTCTCAGAGACTGTAGTTATCAAAACGGTAGCTTGCACGCTAGCTATACCACGGTAGGCAATGATTCAGGAACTGATTCTGGGAGCGTCGTTTTAAGGGCTAAATAAAATTTTAGCGTTCAACAATATAGAGTGTACCAAGAATACAGATGATTAGAAACATGATAGCGGACACCGAATGCCAAAAGCTAAATTCACTGGTATGTTGAATCACATGATTGGCAACATCAGCTAATTTGCTTCTCAATTCGACAATAATTGGAAAAACAGTAAAATAATTAATAATTAATAATCCTTCCATTACAATAATGTACCAGAATTTACGCGATTTTAATAATGATAATCGCGCTTGGAAGCACACGTCGCATAGGGCAAGGACTAAGGAGATGATTCCAATATAGGCATTGATGTTAAGAATTTGACCTGCAAGCCCTGCGGCAGTGATTTCATCAAGTGTTTTAAATAGCAATGGGATAATCACAATTCCAATGGTTAAAGTGCCACCAACCCAGAAAGTCATAGCAAGTTTGCTAAATTGATAGAGCGAAATTATTTCAAACTTTTGATTTACCGTTGCAAGTGTTTTAGTTTTTTTCTTCATAGGTTTATTTCTATTGTGATTGTAAAGACAACTCAATTATAGCATATTTGTTATAATACAGCGTTTGCTAACCGTTTAAATTGGGTATAAATTGAAGAAAGTGTTCTCTAAAAAAGTTCTGCTGGTATTAACTGCAATTATAATCTTATTAGTCATTGTGAACGTGGTGACTAAGGAAGAGCATGCTAAAGTAACTAAGAGTGAGGTTAGTTTGTTAAATCAGGCTGATATTACAACAGTTAAGCAAGAGTCGATTAGTGCAATAGTGAATTTTACTGGTGATTTATCTCCTAAAGCGCAGACGATTATTTCTTCTGAGGTTGATGCTAAAATTCTCAAGGTTATGGTCGAAGAAGGGCAATTGGTTAAAGCTGGGCAAGCTTTGGCAGAACTAGACACCTTGGATTTGGCGCAGGCGGTATCACAACAAGATGCGCAAGTAGCCGCAGCTAAAGCTAAACTTGAACTTGATAAACAAAAAATGGATAAACAAGAGCAGCTATTAAAGCAAGGCTTTATTTCACAGATTGCGTTTGATGAGCTTATAAATAATTATCAGGCATCGCTACAAAATTATAAAGCTCAATTGGCAATGTTAACTAGAAGTAAAAAACAACTGGCAAACACACATATTACGGCACCATTTGCAGGGGTGATCTATCAAAAAAGCATTGAACCTGGGCAGCTGGCGCTTAAAAATACTAAACTTTTTGCTTTGGCTAACCTAGATACGATGGAAATTAAGGCTGCAATTCCTAGTGATCAGATAAATGCGGTTTCTTTGGGGCAGTCTGTAGTATTTAAGGTTGAAACTGATGCTCGTGAATATTTGGGTACGGTTGCACGTATAAATCAGGTAGCTGTTGCGGGAACAAGATCATATACGGTATATATTGAATTTAATAATAAGAATAGTGTATTAAAAGCTGGACAATTTATAAAAGGACAAATAGTTCTAAAAAGTTTGCCTGCTCAGTCAATAGTAAGCTGTGATGCCCTACGTAGTGTTGCTAATGATAAATATGTCCTGGTGTTAAAAGATGGCGTGGTGGTTCAAAAGCCAGTAAAACTTATTTTAGAAAATCAACAGAATTTAAAATGTGCAGTCAGTGGATTGCTTACTGGCGAAAAGGTTTTAGCCGGCAATGTTCTTACGGTTAAAGCTGGTGATAAAGTACGGGTGGTTGATTAGATTTGTAGCAAATCTACTACTTGTAAGGTGAGAAACGGTTAGTTTTCCGCCTTTTTATTTGCGTGTATCTTATTGATTGTGTTATAATTGCAAGCTCAAAAATTCATAATAACCGGGGAGCAAGCATAAGTTACTCTTTTGCAAGCGTTTTACCCATTTTAAAGGTCTCGATAGATGGCAAAAAAAGTCATAGGCTTCATCAAGCTACAAATCGGTGCTGGTAAAGCAAATCCATCACCTCCAGTTGGTCCAGCTCTTGGTCAACGTGGTTTAAATATCATGGAATTCTGTAAAGCATTTAATGCAAAAACTGGCTCAATGGAGCCAGGTTTGCCTGTGCCTGTAGTTATTACAGCGTATTCAGATAAAAGCTTCACATTTATATTAAAAACGCCTCCTGCTTCAATTTTATTGAAAAGAGCTGCTGGAATTAAGAGTGGAAGTGCTCGTCCAAATGCGGATAAAGTTGGTAAGGTTACTCGTGCGCAATTAGAAGAAATTGCTAAGACTAAAGAACCTGATTTAACCGCAGCGGATTTAGATGCTGCCGTACGTACTATCGCAGGATCTGCGCGTAGTATGGGTTTAGAAGTTGAAGGGGTTAAATAATGGCTAAATTAACGAAAAAACAAAAAGCTGTTGCAAGTTTTGATAATGCAAAATTATTTGCAGCAAGCGAAGCGATTGAAATGGTTAAAAAAGCTGCTACAGCTAAATTTGACGAATCAGTTGACGTTGCTATTAATCTAGGTGTTGATCCGCGTAAAAGCGATCAAATGATCCGTGGTTCAATCGTATTACCTAATGGTACTGGTAAAACTGTGCGTGTTGCAGTTTTCGCACAAGGTCCTCAAGCTGAAGCGGCTAAAGCTGCTGGTGCTGACATCGTTGGTCTGGAAGAGCTAGCTGATGATGTTAAAAAAGGTATCATGAATTTTGATTTGGTTATCGCTACGCCTGATACTATGCGTGTAGTTGGTACTCTTGGTCAAATCTTGGGTCCACGTGGTTTAATGCCAAATCCTAAAGTTGGTACAGTTACGGCTGATGTTGCGACTGCAGTTAAAAATGCTAAAGCTGGTCAAGTTCAATACCGTACTGACAAAAATGGTATTATCCATTCAACAATCGGTCGTGCTTCATTTGCCGCTGATAAATTGCAAGAAAATATGGCCGCTTTGGTTGATGTTTTGCAAAAAGCAAAACCTGCATCATCTAAAGGTCAATACATGAAACGTGTAACCGTATCCAGTACTATGGGTATTGGCGTTAAGGTTGAGCTAAGTTCTGTTGCTAAATAAATATAATTGTGAGATGTTACAGCAATAATATCGCTGTAACATCTCGCGATTTATTGTAAATAATGGCTATTTTTGGTCATATTTGCAGAGGGGGTAAGGCGGTTAATTCTGCTTTATCATTATCATAGACCGCGGGAGTTTATCTGACTTAGTGTCGCATAAACTTAAATGTTGCAAAACAGTCCTGCGCAGATAGTGGCGATCTCGTAAAAAGACAAAAGTTATTTTAAATAATTTGACTCAATAAATCGAATTGAAACCACTATTACTCGGGCATATCTTTGAGTTATTAAAGATAAATGAGTAAAGTTTAGGAGTTAAGCTTTGAGTTTAAACTTACAAAACAAAAAAGCCGTTGTTGCCGAGGTCTCTGAAACGCTAAGTACTGCTCAAACAGTTGTAATCGCACAATATGCGGGTGTAACTGTTGAGTCAATGACAGCTATTCGTGCACAAGCGCGTAAAGCGAATGTATATTTACACGTAGTAAAAAATACATTAGCTCGTAAAGCTACAGAAGGTACGAAATTTGCTCCTTTGGCAGACCAAATGGTCGGTCAATTGATCTATGCGGCTTCAGCTGATCCGATCGCTGCAGCGAAAATTATCAGTGACTTCACAAAAGCAAACGATAAAGTAAAAATCGTTGCTGGTATGTATAACGAACAAATGCTTGACGTCGCTGGCGTTAAACAATTGGCTTCTATCCCTAGCCGTGATGAATTATTGGCTATGGTTATGGGTGTTATGCAACAAATTCCAGCTAGCTTTGTTCGTCTTGTGTCTGCACTTAAAGACAAGAAAGAACAAGAAGCTGCTTAATTATAAGTTGCTGTAATTCAGTAACATTGGTTAAATATTATTAATTTTAAGATTTATTAGGAGTCTATAATGGCTATTTCTAAAGTAGAAATCATTGAAGCAATTGGTAGCATGACAGTTATGGAATTGTCAGATTTAGTTAAAGAAATGGAAACAACTTTCGGTGTTTCTGCTGCTGCGGTTGCAGTTGCAGGTCCTGCTGCTGGCGCTGCTGCTGCAGAAGAAAAAACTGAATTTGACGTAATTTTAACTGGCGCTGGCGCTAATAAAGTTGCTGCAATTAAAGTTGTACGTGAAATCACTGGTTTAGGTCTTGCTGAAGCTAAAGGTTTAGTTGAAGCTGCACCAAAAGCAGTTAAAGAAGGCATCTCTAAAGCTGATGCTGAAGCTCTAGTTAAGAAAATTACTGAAGCTGGTGCAACTGCAGAAATGAAATAATTGATTAGCAAAATAATCAAAAACTCATAAATGGAGAGGTAACAAAACTGTTGCCTCTTTTGCCGTATTAATTATATTTGCCCTTAAAGTGTTTAAAAATAATTATTTATGCTAGTATACTTTAAATGCTCATTAGTGAGCGTTTATGTATCTACTCTAAGTGATCGCAATTCTAGCTAGGAGTATTGATAAAAAAGGTGAGGCCATGTACTATTGTACATAACAAACCTTTTTGGCTGTACGACAATGCTAAAATTGTGAGCGCGACGAGGATAAGTGGTTATTTTTGTTCTCTTTTCTTTTACCCATAGTCTTCGGAGCTTTACTATATGAGCTATTCTTTCACAGAAAAAAAACGTATCCGTAAAAGCTTTGCCAAGCAACCGGCTTCATTAAAGGTACCTTACCTTTTGGCAATGCAAAAAAATTCTTATGAAGAATTTTTACAACATAAAGTACAACCAGCTAAGCGCAGTAACATCGGTTTACAAAAAGCATTTAGCGATATTTTCCCAATTATTTCCAATAATGGTGCAACTCGTTTAGATTTTATCAGCTATAGCATTAATAATCCGCTTTTTGATGTTCACGAATGTTTATTACGTGGCGTTTCTTATGCTGGAAAACTTCATGCCAAGATTCGTTTGACGGTTTTTGATCGTGAAACTGATTTCAAAACTATCTTGCATAGTACCGAAGAAGAAGTTTATATGGGTGAAATTCCCTTTATGACTGACACTGCATCATTCATTATCAATGGTAATGAACGTGTGGTAGTTGCTCAGTTACATCGTTCTCCGGGTGTTTATTTTGAACATGATCATGGTAAAAACCATTCAGCAAATAAATTACTTTATTCAGCACGGATTATCCCTTACCGTGGTAGCTGGCTGGATTTGGAATTTGATGCTAAAGATTTGATTTATTTCCGGATTGATAAACGCCGTAAGATGACAATTAGCTTATTGTTAAAAGCTATTGGCTATACACGTGATGATATCGTAGATTTATTCTATGATAAAGATGTTTATCTAATCAAACGTGGACGCATTTACAAACAAGTTATTGCTGAACGTCTAAAAGGCGAAACTTCGCGTTTTGATATTGTCGATAATGAAGGCAAATTAATTGTTGCTAAAGACAAAAAAATTACGACTAAACATATTCGTGATCTAGAAAAAGCTGGATTATCTGAAATCGAAGTTCCAATTGAAGATCTTGAGGGTCGCATTTTAGGTGCTGATCTGATTGAAATGGATACTGGTGAAGTTTTAGCTAAGTCAAATACAATTGTTACTGAAGAATTGGTAAATCAAGTATTGATTAGTTCAATTAATGAAATTAAAACTCTATATGTAAATGATTTAGAGCATGGTTCATATTTAGCTGATACCTTACGTGATGAGGAAGCTTCTAAAGAAACTGCTGAAAATCAAACTGAAGCGATTCATCAAATCTATAAAATGATGCGTCCTGGTGAACCATATTCAGAAGAGATTGCACATACTGTATTTGTACGTACATTCTTTAATCCTGAAACTTATGATTTATCACAAGTTGGTCGTTTCAAATTTAATTCGCGTACTTATTTGAATGAAAAAGATCCTAAGACTCCACAATGGTTCAGACGCCTAGTAAGTGCAATGGATAAACCTGATAATTCAGAAATTTTATTGACCAGTCAGGATATCTTATTATCACTTGCGATTTTGATTGAGCTACGCAATGGTCGTGGCGTGATTGATGATATTGATCATTTAGGTAATCGCCGGATTCGTGGTGTGGGTGAATTGGTAGAAAATCAATTCCGTATCGGTTTATCAAGAATCGATAAAGCAGTTAAAGATAAATTAACTCAGCCACTTGAAGAAAAAGATTTATTACCAAATAAATTAATTAGTGCCAAACCAATTACTTCTAGCTTGAAAGATTTCTTCTCAACTAGTCAGTTATCACAATTCATGGATCATACCAATCCATTGTCTGAAATTACGCACAAACGTCGTATTTCAGCTTTAGGTCCTGGTGGTTTGACTCGTGATCGTGCTGGTTTTGAAGTACGTGATGTCCACGTGACGCATTATGGACGGTTATGTCCGATTGAGACACCTGAGGGACAAAATATTGGTTTGATTAACTCATTGTCAGTATATGCGCGTCCAAATCAACATGGCTTCTTAGAAACGCCGTATCGTAAAGTTAAAGAAAACAAAGTTACCGATACGATGGAATATTTATCAGCGATTGATGAAGATAAAATTATTATTGCTCAAGCCAATGCGCGCTTAAATGACGATGGTAGCTTTGCTGATGATTTGGTTTTCGCCCGTAAAAAAGGTGAAACAACGCTAGTTCCACGCGATGATATTGATTATATGGATGTGGCGACCAATCAAGTGGTATCGGTAGCAGCTTCATTGATTCCATTCCTGGAACATGATGATGCCAATCGTGCATTGATGGGTTCAAACATGCAACGTCAGGGTGTACCTTGTGTTCGTGCGGATAAACCATTAGTTGGTACTGGTATGGAGCGGGTTGCTGCGATTGATTCTGGTACGCTTATCACGGCTAAACGTGGTGGTGTGGTAGATTATGTTGATGGTAATCGGATTATTATCAAAGTAAACGAAAGCGAAATTATTGGTAATGATCTTGGGGTAGATATTTATAATTTAATTAAATATCAACGTTCAAATCAAAACACTTGCTTAAATCAAAAACCAATCGTAAAAGCTGGTGACGTAGTTGCGGCTGAAGATGTGTTAGCTGATGGTTCTGCGACTGACTTGGGTGAATTGGCAGTTGGGCAAAATATTCTAGTTGCCTTCATGCCGTGGAATGGTTATAACTTTGAGGATTCGATTTTAGTTTCTGAGAAGTTAGTTGCTGCAGATAAATATACTTCAGTACATATTGAGGAATTATCAGTAGTATCACGTGAAACTAAACAAGGCGATGAAGAAATTACCCGTGATATTCCTAATTTATCACAAGGTCAATTAGCTCGTTTAGATGAAAGTGGAATTATTCATGTTGGTGCAGAAGTTAATCCTGGAGATGTGTTAGTAGGTAAAGTAACCCCTAAAGGTGAAATTCAATTAACGCCTGAAGAGAAATTGCTTCGTGCTATTTTTGGTGAAAAAGCTTCTGATGTTAAAGATACTTCGTTACGTGTGCCAGTTGGAATTAACGGTACAGTAATTGACGTTCAAGTGTTTAACCGTGATGGCAGCAAGCATGATCAACGTGGATTAGAGAATATTGAGATTGAGCTTAATCGCCTACGTCAGGATATTCGTGATCAAATGTTGATTATTGAAGAAGATGCGGCAGAACGGGTTAAATCAACGCTACTTGGTCAAGAGCTAAAAGCTAAAAAAGTTAAGATTACTCAGGAAGTTCTTGATGGCTATAAAGCTAAACGTGATTGGTTAACGATTGAAGTTAAAGACGAAACGGTTAATGAGCAATTAACCATGTTGGTGAAAGCAATTGACGAAAAACGTGCTGAATTAGATGCGCGCTTTAAAGTTCAAAAAGACAAACTTTACCAAGGTGTTGATTTACCAAATGGCGTAATCAAAATGGTTAAAGTCTTTGTTGCCGTTAAACGTCGTTTACAGCCTGGGGATAAAATGGCTGGTCGTCATGGTAATAAAGGGGTGGTATCTAAGGTATTGCCAGTTGAAGATATGCCATATATGGAAGATGGACGCACCGTTGATGTCGTTCTTAATCCACTTGGGGTACCTTCACGGATGAATATCGGTCAGATTCTCGAGGTTCATCTGGGCTTGGCGGCTAAAGGTCTTGGACATAAAATTGATAAAATGTTACGCGAACAACGTAATTTAGCTGAAGTTAAAGATTTTGTTAATACTATCTATACTTCATCAGGTCGTTCTGAAGACGTCAAATCATTGAGTGAACCAGAATTCTTGGAATTAGCCCATAATTTATGTGACGGTGTGCCATTTGCAACTCCGGTATTTGATGGTGCTAAAGAAGAAGAAATCAAAAATATGTTAAAACTTGCTGATTTACCAGAATCAGGACAAGTAACCTTGTACGACGGTCGTACTGGTTTGGCTTTTGATCGACCGGTAACGATTGGTTATATGTATGTACTTCGTCTGCATCATTTGGTTGATGAAAAAGTCCATGCTCGTTCAACTGGCCCATACTCATTAGTAACGCAACAACCATTGGGTGGTAAAGCTCAATTTGGTGGACAACGTTTCGGTGAGATGGAGGTGTGGGCACTGGAAGCATACGGTGCGGCATATATCCTGCAAGAAATGTTAACCGTGAAATCGGATGACGTTGAAGGTCGTACTGAGATGTACGAACGCTTGCTTGAGGGTGATCATCGTATTTCTGCGAAAATGCCGGAAGCCTTCCGTGTATTGACGCGAGAAGTTAGAGCTCTAGCCTTAGATATGGAACTCGAAGAGTAAACATTCTTCTAACTGCTCGGACTATTTCGCAATAGCGTCGTTGCAAGGCTCCTCATGTACGTTTCTCATGTACACGTCGTCGCCTTGCGCCTAGCTCTTGCTTCATATTCCGGCAGTTACGTTCGTTATAGATATGAGTAGTTACAAAAATTTTTGGAGTAAAGCAGATGTTTGATTTTAACAATCTCTTTAATGGTAATAAAAACGGCAATGAACATTATGGCTATATCCGCATTGGATTAGCTTCGCCAGATAAAATTCGTTCATGGTCATATGGTGAAATTAAAAAACCTGAAACGATTAATTATCGTACTCTACGTCCTGAGCGGGATGGTTTGTTCTGTGCCCGGATTTTCGGACCAGTAAAAGATTACGAGTGTTTATGTGGTAAATATAAACGGATTAAACATCGTGGTGTGATTTGTGAAAAATGTGGTGTTGAAGTTACTTTGGCTAAAGTTCGCCGTGAGCGGATGGGTCATATTGAATTAGCTTCGCCGGTTGCGCATATTTGGTTCTTGAAATCACTTCCATCTCGTATGGGGATGGTTTTGGATATGCCACTACGCGATATCGAACACGTATTGTATTTTGAAGCCTATGCGGTAATTGCGGTACTAGATCGTGTCGATCCACCGATGCATCCTAAAGATGGTAAAACACCAATCAAAAAAGGTGATATTTTATCGCCAGAGCAATACAACTTCATCGTCGAAAATAATGAAGATGATAAATTAGATGTTGGTATTGGTGCTGAAGCCGTTCGTAAGATGTTAATGGCGATTGATATTGAAAACGAAGTTATCTCTATCAAAGAAGATATGGCAACTACAAAATCTGAAACTAATTTGAAAAAATTAGCTAAACGTCTAAAAGTATTGGAAGGCTTCAAACGTTCTGAAATGAAACCCGAGTGGATGATTATGGATGCGATTCCAGTATTACCACCTGAATTACGTCCATTGGTAGCATTGGATGGCGGACGCTTTGCAACTTCGGATTTGAATGATCTATATCGCCGCGTAATTAACCGTAACAATCGTTTACGTAAATTGATTCAATTACGTGCGCCTGAGATTATCTTGCGTAATGAACGTCGGATGTTACAAGAAGCGGTAGATTCATTATTTGATAATGGTAAGCGCGGTAAAGTGATTACTGGTGCCAATAAACGTCCATTAAAATCTTTAGCTGAGATGATTAAAGGTAAATCTGGTCGTTTCCGTCAAAATCTATTGGGTAAACGGGTCGATTATTCCGGCCGTTCAGTAATTACGGTAGGTCCTACATTGCGTTTATATCAATGTGGTTTACCAAAAATTATGGCATTAGAATTATTTAAACCATTTGTTTATCATAAATTACAAATTTTAGGCTTAGCATCATCAATCAAATACGCTAAACGGATGGTAGAACAAGAGCATCCACAAGTTTGGGATATCTTGGAAGATGTAATTCGTGAGCATCCAGTACTATTAAACCGTGCACCAACCTTACATAGACTGGGGATTCAAGCGTTTGAACCAATTTTGGTGGAAGGTAAAGCCCTTCAATTACATCCATTAGTCTGTTCTGCATTCAATGCCGATTTCGATGGAGATCAAATGGCGGTTCACGTTCCGTTGAGCTTAGAAGCGCAAATGGAAGCACGCACTTTGATGTTGGCATCCAACAATGTATTGTCGCCAGCGCACGGTGAGCCGATTATTGTACCGTCACAAGATATTATTCTTGGTCTCTACTATATGACGCGTGAAAAAATTAATGATAAAGGTGAGGGCGCAATTTTTGCTAACTTTAAAGAGTTAGAGCGTGCTTATCAAACAGGACAGGTTGGTTTACATGCGATTGTAACCGTTCGTCTTGAGGAGTGGTATAAAGATGGTAATGGTGAATTTATGAGCCATACTGTACGTCGGACTACTACCGTTGGACGTGCGATTCTGGCACAAATTTTACCTAAAGGCTTGGATTTCGAATTAATTAACAAACCACTTAAGAAAAAAGAAGTGGCTAAATTAATTAATGTATCATTCCGTAAATGTGGAATTAAAGATACGGTAATTTTGGCTGATAGATTAATGTATACTGGATTCCAGTATTCAACGCGTGGTGGTATCTCGGTATGTGTGAATGATATGCACGTACCACAAGCTAAATATACTAAAGTTGAAAAAGCGCAAGCTGAAGTTGATGCAATTACCGTTCAGTATAATGAAGGTTTGGTAACTCAAGGTGAGCGTTATAATAAAGTGATTGATATTTGGGGTCGTTGTGGTGATGATATCGCTAAGACTTTGATGAGTGAACTATCTAAAGAGACGGTCTTGGACAAAGACGGTAATGAAGTTGAGCAAGATTCATTCAACTCAATCTATATGATGGCTGATTCTGGTGCCCGTGGATCTATTGCGCAGATTAAACAGTTATCTGGTATGCGTGGCTTGATGGCTAAACCATCGGGTGAAATTATGGAGACGCCGATTACTGCCAATTTCCGTGAAGGTTTGACCGTATCACAGTACTTTATTTCAACCCATGGAGCGCGTAAAGGATTGTCAGATACCGCCTTGAAAACAGCTAACTCGGGTTATTTGACTCGTCGTTTGGTAGATGTAACGCAAGATTTGGTAATTATCGAAGATGATTGCGGAACTAGCAATGGTGTGGTTATGCGTTCAATTATCCAAGGTGGTGATGTAATTGAATCACTGAAAGATCGGATTTTAGGTCGGGTGATTGCTGAAGATGTAATTGATCCTGATACGCAAAAAATTGTAATTGAAGCTGGTCAGTTAGTTGATGAAGATATGGTTGAAACCATTGAAAAAACTAATATTGATGAAGTTAAAGTTCGTACGCCATTAACTTGTGAAACGCGCTATGGTTTATGTGCTAAATGTTACGGTCGTGACTTGGCTCGTGGTTATATGGTGAATATCGGTGAAGCGGTGGGGATTGTGGCAGCACAGTCAATCGGTGAGCCGGGTACTCAGTTAACCATGCGTACCTTCCATATCGGGGGTGCGGCATCACGTGCGGCGGCAGTTAGTCAGGTTGAAGCTAAATCATCTGGGGTAGTTGGTTATAAAGATTTACGTTATGTAACCAAGCCGAATGGTGAGAAAGTTATTGTATCGCGCTCTGCGGAATTAGTGATCCTAGATCAGCATAACCGTGAACGTGAACAGCATAAGATTCCATATGGTTCAATCTTAGCGGTGGCTCCAGAAACCAAAATTGAAGCTGGTGCAAAATTAGCTAGTTGGGATCCACATGCACGTCCGGTAATTTCTGAGCACACCGGTGTGATTATGCTCGAAAATGTTGAAGAAGGTTTGACGGTCGTTAAAGAAACTGATGATGTAACTGGTTTGACTGCACTTAAAGTAATTGATCCGGCAAAAGTAAAAGGTGCTAAAACGAAAGATAAAAACTTACGCCCAATCGCGCGTCTATTTGATGAAGATGGTAAAGAAGTTAAAATTTTTGGTACTGATGCGCCGGTTATTATTTCATTCCAGATTGGTGATATTATTGCGGTACGTGATGGTCAAAGCGTTAGCGCGGGTGATGTGCTGGCTAAAAAACCACAAGAATCACTTAAAACCCGTGATATTACCGGTGGTTTACCACGGGTGGCGGAATTGTTTGAAGCTCGGATTCCTAAAGCTGCAGGTATGTTGGCACCATTATCAGGTACAATTAGTTTCCTAAAAGAAACTAAAGGTAAACATAAGGTTAAGATTATCTCTGTTCAGGGTGAAGAAGTTGATTTATCAATTCCTAAAGATAAACATATTCTGGTAAATGATGGTGAGTATGTTGAACGTGGACAAGCGATTGTTGATGGACCAGTTGATCCACATGAATTGCTAGAAATGAAAGGTATTGAGGAATTATCCAAATATATCGCGCATGAGGTACAGGAAGTGTATCGCTTGCAAGGGGTGAAAATCAGTGATAAACATATCGAAACGGTTGTTCGTCAAATGTTACGTCGCGTTGTGATTATTAATCCAGGTGATAGCAATATCTATCTTGAAGGTGAACAAGTTGAACGTTCAGCATTATTAGATGAAAATGATCGTTTGGTTGCCGACGGTAAAGAGCCTGTAGAATACAAAAATATTCTGCTTGGTATTACTCGTGCATCATTGAATACTGACTCGTTTATTTCTGCGGCATCATTCCAAGAAACTACGCGTGTATTGACTGAATCCGCGGTTGCGGGTCGTGTCGATTATTTACGTGGTCTAAAAGAAAACGTAATTATGGGGCGCTTGATTCCTGCGGGTACTGGTTTGGCTTATCACCGGGCTAAACATAATCAATACCCGGTTGTTGAAGAGTAAATAATCATACTCTACTAGTCTTATAAAAAACGCTATCAGCAAATCTGGTAGCGTTTTTTCTAACAAAATAACATTTAAAATAGATTTTTGAGGCACGACAAAGCCTAATAAGCACATAGGTAAAGGAAAGAGTAGATGGAAAATACATCACACAACTATCAAGAAGTAATCAGCTTTTGGTTTGAGGAGGTTAGTCCCAAGCAATGGTGGGTGAAAGATCAAGAGTTTGATAATTTGATTCGTCAGCGTTTTGAAAAATTGCATAGTGCTGCGCTCAAGGGAGAATTATGGGCTTGGCGAAACACTGCACTTGGTGCATTGGCGGAAATAATTGTGATTGACCAATTCTCGCGTAATATTTATCGGAATATGCCACAATCATTTGTATATGATCCGATCGCATTGATACTGGCGCAAAATACGATTTCACAAAAATTTGATCAGGAATTAGCACCGACTATGCGTGGATTTGTTTATTTGCCATTTATGCATAGCGAGTCAGCGCTGATTCACCAAGAAGCGGTTAAGCTTTATCAACAAGATGGCATGAATGGTAATCTTGATTTTGAACTCAAGCATAAAGTTATTATTGATCGCTTTGGGCGTTATCCTCATCGGAATATTATCCTTGGACGCGAGTCAACTTTGGAAGAAGTAGAATTTTTAAAAACTGATGGTTCTTCGTTTTAACTCTCTTGAAGGTATATTCTCCATCGCTTTACTGCAGTAACTTAGTGTGGTAAAGCTACTCATTAATGTGTGTTATTTATCGTTATGGGTGTACTTAAAAATATCCGATGATCCTACCGTAGTAAGTTTTACTTAAATTTATGCCAAAATTTTTTGCGATACTCTCCAATAGTAAATTGTTTTATAATGTTATTATTTTTTAACAGCCCATTCAAGTATAATTCACAGTTCCCTATTTTGTCATAATGCTAATATCCAGCCCTAAGATAGCCTGCTCTAGTTAAGAATATATTGCAAATTATTTTGGGAGATTTTAGTAAATGCAAAGCTCAAAGCTATATTACCAAATATTAATTGTTGTAGCCTTAGGTCTGTTTACAGATGGCTATTTTTTATATATGACATCTTGTACGGAACCTTTGATTAAATTATCATTACACTTATCAGAATTTCAAGTTGGAATCATGCAATCAATCGCTCCTGTTGGGGCTGTCATTGGTGCAATCTGCTCCGGACCATTGACTGATAAGCATGGACGTAAACCAATGTTAGCCATCGATCTAACTCTGTTTTTAGTGGTGTCAATATTATTATTCTTTGCCCATAGTTATTCTGAAATAGTTGTTGAACGTTTTGTCATTGGTGTAGGTGTGGGTGTAGGATATCCTATCTATGCCGCTTACCTTGCTGAATCAACTGCAGAAAGAGAGCACGGAAATATTGTTGCAATTTCAATGTTTGTTAATGTACTTGCAATGCCTGCTGTTGCAGTAGTAGGATATTTTTTATATCGATATTTTGCCAATGACTCATGGCGGTATATATTTCTATCTGCAGTGATACCTACCATACTGTGTTTTATTTCTCGCAACAAACTTCCTGAGAGTAAGGTATGGCAGAAACTAGATAAAAGTAAAGTAAACGAAGGGTTTTTTAGTAAATATGCTCATTTATTTTCTACAGAATATAGGTTGCAAACTATTATTTTAGCAAGTTGCTGGTTTATAATGGACATCTCTTATTATGGCATTGGTTTGTTTACTACAGATATTGTACATATGTTTAAACATTCTAGTGGATTGGAGAATAATTTTCTAAATGATTTATATGATAGTGCAATTATAAATTCGTTTGCAGCACTTGGTGCTTTTATTGGAATTTGGTCCATAAAATACTTCTCTAAAAAGAAATTACAAAAGTATGGATTTTACTTATCTGGAGTCGGTTTATGTTTACTCTCGCAGCATGAGAGTATAAGCTCTTCCGGAATTTTTTTGATTGCTGCATTTTCATTATATAATATAGCAATTAATGTGGGACCGGATATTACAACTTACTTATTACCCTCGGAGTCATATCCGCCTGAATTTAAGGCGACAGGACATGCTTTCTCAACGGCTATGGCAAAAACCGGAGCTGTAGTTGGTAGTATGGGGATGCCGATAGTTCAAAGTCTAGTTGGTATTCATGGAGTATTATTGTTTTTAGGTGTATCTTTGTTTGTTGGTGGTTATGTTACTAATTTTATTAAGAAGGAAAATTAATTATGAATGTTCAGGCAGTTATTTTTGATTGGGCTGGAACTACAATTGACTATGGTTGTTTTTCACCCTTGGCTCCTTTTATAAGTGCATTTGCTAAGTATGATCTAACTGTTAGTTTAGATGAGGCACGTGGTCCAATGGGGAAATTAAAAATTGAACATGTGCGTGATTTGCTTAATCTAGACACGGTAAAAGAGCAATTTTATAAAAATAATAAACGTGTGGCTAATGAAGATGACACGGTTGCTATATATAAAGAATTTGAAAAACAGGTTTTTGAGGGGCTAGCAGATTTTGTGGTGTTAATACCTAATGTTGCTGAAACAGTTAATACATTGCGTCAAATGGGTTTAAAGATTGGTTCTACCACTGGTTATACCAAAGAGATGATGGATATTATACTTCCATTGGCTAAAGAGCAGGGTTATGCACCGGATTATTGTGTTTCCTCAACTGAAGTATTACGAGGGCGTCCATACCCATATATGATATATCAAAATGTGCTCGCATTGGATATAACTGATATTAACGCAGTAATAAAAGTTGGGGATACTGTCTCAGATATATTAGAAGGAGTTAATGCCAAATGTATCTCAGTTGGGGTAGTTCAAGGTAGTAGTGAGCTGGGATTATCTTTAACTGAATTTATGAAGCTTGATATAGAGCAACAAAAAATAAGAAGCAATATAGTTCGTTATAAAATGTATGCAGCTGGCGCACATTATGTTTTAGATTCAATTAGTGAGCTTCCTGATCTAATCAATGCAATTAACCAGAATTTTTCAAACCGTAAATTTTAAGGATAGCAAAAGATGAATTATGTAGAGATGATTCCAGAAAATGATTACTTACTCCTAACGCCAGGACCATTGAGTACGTCTAAGTCAGTACGTGCCGCATTATTAAAAGATTTATGTACTTGGGATGATGATTATAAAAACCTAGTTCAAGATGTTAGATTAAGATTAAGACAACAATTATTTGCCAATGATAATGAAAATAAATATACTTCTGTATTAATGCAAGGTAGTGGTACATTTGTCGTAGAATCAGTAATTGGAAGTGTAATTGGCGAAAATGATAAACTATTAGTATTATCTAATGGTGTCTATGGTCGACGTATTTATGAAATTGCAAAAGTTCTTAAATTAAATGTGATTGAACATAATGTTGGAGAACAAGGCGATTTAAACAATGATGATATTGCAAAGTATCTTGAACAGGATAAATCAATTACGCATGTAGCGTTTGTACATTGCGAAACTACCACTGGTGCTTTGAATGATTTGCAATCATTGGCAGACTTAATTAAAAAAACATATAACAAGAAGCTTATTGTTGATGCAATGAGCAGTTTAGGTGGTATCCAAATTGATATTGTAGGTTTAGATATTGATTTTATTATTAGCTCTGCCAACAAATGTATTCAGGGAATTCCAGGTTTTGGCTTTGTAATTGCAAAAACACAAGAGTTAGTGCAGTGCAAGGGCGTAGCAAGATCACTATCTCTTGACCTATATGAACAATGGTTTAATATGGAAAAGCAAGACCCTGGTAAATGGCGCTTTACTTCTCCGACACACGCAGTTAAAGCATTTCATCAAGCCTTAATTGAATTGGAAGTTGAGGGTGGTGTAGATGCTCGTGAAGCTCGTTATCGTTCCAATCATAAAGTATTATTAGATGGGATGCAGAAATTAGGTTTTAAACCTTTAATAGAAAGTTTTCGGCAATCGCCAATTATTACAACCTTTCTTTATCCAGAACAGTTTAGTTTTAAAGAGTTTTACTTTAAAGTTAAAGAGCACGGCTTCGTTATTTATCCCGGAAAAGTTACGAATTTAGATACTTTCAGAATTGGTAATATTGGCCATATTTTCCCAGAAGATATTGAGCGACTAATAAAAATAATTTCTAAAGAAATAGGCTCAGATTTAAATTTAAATAATGAGCCAAATTTAAGTTAAAAATTTGCTGGGTAAATAGAAAAGCGCTACCATAAGGCAGCGCTTTCAGATTTAGTCAGCAGTTTTAACTAGCTGACTTGCTTTAGCGGTATAACTTAACCGCGTAAAAGATTATAAAGATTTACTGATAAAGTGATGAAACTCAGGACTCGGTAATTTATCAATAGTATAAAATCCAGCTGGTGCATCTAAAACATGTGGTATTCTATTTACAATAGTTGCACAAGTTAGTTGTGGCGTTGCTGGCGATGAAATATTTACCGTAGTAGTTGGTTCACCCTCAAGACTCCAATTAGTTACATCAATCTCACCTGGCTCATACACTTTACCTACAGTGTCAAACTCGATTACCGTACCTTGATAAGTCGTGATAAAAACTGATGATTTCATACCTGCGGCTTGATTTGTACCTAAGGTAGTACCCATTGTTTTAGAGTAGACATCTTGCTTATTGTAGACTGGAACTTTTTTCTCATGGATTGACTTGATAGTCATTCCTAATCTTGAAGCAAGAGCTTCACCAGCATTCCAGCCAAATGATGGAGCCGTGTCACTAGATATGTCTTGTTTAAATTGTTCTTCAGATAAACCAACTCCATGAACCTGAGCTAAAGCTTGTCCATAATCATCAACGTTATAAGTGCTAAGACCATAGATTCGATCTATTTTTTGTGTAGAAGATGCAATAATGGCGGCTAGATTAACATAATAAATATCTTGAATACCAGAAGCCGTCACGGTACAATTATTTTTTCTTGCTAGCGCATTTAACTTGTTGCTTAGTTCTGGGTTAGTATTCCATGAATAAAATGCTTTTTCACAGATAGTTAATACATTGATTCCATGATTAACTACTGCCTTTAGCTGTGGATAAACATCTTCCATTGTACTACGCGTTCCAACAATACATAAATCTGCGGCACTTGAGCTTAGTACTGCTTCATGATCACTACTAATTTTAATATTTAATTTATAACCAAGATTAGCAACATCACCAAGATCTTTGCCAACTCGAGCAGGATTTCTATCAATAGCGCCGATAATCTGAACATTTTTTTGTAACAAATAATTAACCATTATTTGTCCCATATTGCCACAGCCCCATAAAATAACCTTAACTTTTTGTGTATTAGACATAATACTTCCTTTTTAAATAAAATATATTAAAATAATAAAAACACTCTTAATTTATTTAACTATTTTTGCAGTAGCAAAATAATCACCATGGCGCTATTATATTTCGCTATTTACATTTATAGCAAGTACGCATATAAATAGCACATAGTATACAATTATGCACAAATGTGCTTATATAAGGGGTTGTGTAAAATATTAAATTTTAATTAATTTTGAATATCTAATATTTAGTAGCATATGTACATAAATATGCTATACTCCATGATTAGATAATTATGGATAGAAAGGTATAAAAGATGGAAGAAAAAGTAACTTGTGACAAATATGATGACCATCCAACCATAATGTTTGTTCAATTATTGGGTGGGAAATGGAAAATTTGTATCCTTGGTACCTTATTAAAGGGTACTACACGATTTGGTGAATTACTCAGGATACTTGAGCCAGTTACGCGACGAATGCTGGTCAATCAACTTAGAGAGCTCGAAGTAGATGGGCTGGTTGAACGAAAAGTATATGCCCAAGTCCCTCCTAAAGTAGAATATTCACTTACTCCGTTGGGACAGGAACTTGGACCAATTTTGAGATTATTGGAAGATTGGGGCAAGCACTATCTGGAAGTAACTAGTAATAAATAAGCTGCTTATAAATTGTGACAAAGGCTGTAGAGTTAAACCTCTACAGCCTTTTTATGTGAGATTGGAGTATTAATTTAGTTCAAAGATAGCTTGGATTTCTACTGGAGAATTAAGCGGTAATGAACTTGCGCCAAAAGTTCCTCGGGTGTGAACGCCTTTATCACCAAAAATATCTACAACCAAGTTGGAGGCTGAATTCATTAACCCTGCATGATTGGTAAAATTAGGTAATGTATTGAAAGTTCCTGATAATTGAACAACTTGTTTTACATTGTCTAAATTACCATCTGCTGCAACTTTCAAAACCGCTAAGACATTGAGCATAGTTTGCTGGGTTGCTTGTTTGGCTTGCTCTTGAGTAACACCACTTTCAATTATACCAGGATAAAGAATTTTGCCATCTTTAAGTGCTACCTGATTGATATAAACTAAGTTGCCAACTCTTTTAAATGGAACATATTTACCAACTGGTTGAGGCGCTATCGGTAGGCTAAGACCTAGTTTTTGTAATTTAGTTTCAACCGTATTAGTGGTGGCTTTTTCACTTGCTACAGGGATTATGATTTTTTGATCAAGACTAGTATGGGTGATTGCATTGGCAAATTTTTGTCCCTGAAAATAAGCGTACTTAAGCTCATCTTTTGATGGACGGTTATCACCGGGTAAGCATGAACGAGTTGTAGTTCCATATGGTGTATTACCTTGAGGAATAGCTTTATTAACCCCGTCGATACTAGAATTACCTAGGGTAACAATGGTCATCCCGTGACTGGCTAAAATATTCCAGAACGAAGTAATTGAAGTTTCATTGCCGCTGCCACTACAGCCAGACATAAACACCGTTGTCGGAACATTCGCTAGCTCTTGCTTTTTCCAAATTGCCAATGTTTGGGTCATAAAAGCTGACATATTGGTGCTGATATTGCCAAAATATATCGGAGAACCAAAGGCGATTCCACTATATTTGACTAACTCATCGGTTGAAGCAACTGGAACTTTATCGAGGTCATTAGTTGTGTGTTCTTGATTTGGTACTTTTTTAATTACTGCATGAAGCCCTTTGTTTTCTATCCCAGCTTTGATTGATTCTGCTAGTTTATACGTATTACCACCACTAGAATCAATCAGGACTAAGACATCTTTATTATTTATATCTGCTGCAAAAACCTTGCTTAAGCTAGCTAGAGCCAGAATAAAACCAAAAATAAATTTTAAATAGAAAGAAATTCGCATAAATTATCACCTTAAATAGTTAATGCCGTGATTATAGTTCAACTATCCAGATTTTAATACCTTGCTTTTGCCAGGGTAAAAACCGCAAATTAATTTACGCTTGATGATTTATGTACATAAGCTAACAGTAAATCTAGTGGGATATTTTTATACATCCCAGTCTCAATTAATAATTGTCGATAACGAGTAGCAGCACCAGCTTTCCAAAATCTATATCGACAGATTCGCGCAAAAATTTGATTTAGGCGTGATTTAGAAATCCCCAAATGAGTAGCAATTGCTATGGCATTCCAATCTAGAAGTAAGAGTAATCCAATCAGCCATTCACGATGGCTTAATTGGGGATGCTCAGGAGTAGATTCAGTCTGCAAATAATGAGAAATTTCACTTGCGCTAGGATTATTTTTCTCTGATAATGGCTCAGCTACAACCCCTAATGCCACTACTTGTTGATCTACAATCAGCGGATAGCGATAAACTTCAAGCACCACTAAGCGATTATTAATGATAAATGTTTCAAGCGCAAGAGTAGGGCTAGCTTGAGTTAGTGCTTGTTGATCTTTGGCTAAAATACTCTGTTGGCTGGGAAGATCAAAGGCAAAATTATCCAGTGACTGCAGTATATCAGCCCGTGACTCTTCAGGTGCAAAATAATCTAAGTATTTGGGTGAAGTGCTCAAATAGCTAGCCTGAGTATTGCGGATTGCATATACCGGATCTGGGCTATGCCGCTGTAAGTATGGTTGAAATCGTCGCCAAATTAAATTTGTATTAATATTCATAATAATAAAAAATCCTAAATAAAAGAACTCTATCGTGATAGAGCTTTGTTGTTATCTCATATGTTAGCAAACTTTATAAATCTAATTTTTTTAGCTAAATTTTGGATTTTACAACATTCTTGACTGATTACAGAAGTGGAAAATATTTTCCATAAAGACTAAAGCCTTAACTTATATTCAAAACTTATTACACCTAAAATATTACGGTATATTCTCAATTCACCCGCTTAAAAATTAGTAGTTTAGAATATAGATGACACCTAAAAATCTAGGGGTTGTAAATACTGGAGCGTAGATTATGGGAAAAATTCCGCGCTGTTGCGAAAGTGAATACTTAGCATATAATGCGGTGTTCTATAAGCCGATTTGGTTTATAAGGTTAAAAAATTTAAATTCTTAAAAGGATTCTTATGGAAAACAAAATTAAATTAATACCTTTAGTTCTTGTTTCGGCTGTCTTAGTCGCATGTGGTAGTGGTGGTAGTAGTGTAAATGGCAATCCTATTGATGTAGTTACACCTCCCGGTGAAATAGTTACACCTATTGATAAAGAAACCAAGATTAAGGCTACTCCAGATTCGCCGGCAGAGATTATGCAGAGCGAAAGCTTTAACTTTAGTGTAACAAGGGATAGTGGTTCAGCTGATTCTATCGTTGTTATGGCTAACTTTGTTAGTGGAGCATATTCTGGTGATTGGGTGATAATATCTGAACCATCACCTTGTAACTTAAGCCTTGCTGGTACAACAAGTTGTCATTTTAGTGCTTTTTCTAGTAGCCAGTTGAGATTTGATGCCAGCCTAGCCAAGGTACTCCCGCTTTCATATGCGGTGGTTAATAATAGCAGTTATGAAATTAAGGTTACTGCAAGAACAAGTAATAATGTCCAAGTGGAGTCCTCCCCGGTATTAGACTTCACTTTATATACACCAGTCACTAATCTTGGAGCTGTAGTTGACCAGCGATTTACTGTGGGAGAAGGTGTTGAGAGTGAGTGTATAACTGATAATTTAACTGGTTTAATGTGGCCTAAGAATGGGCGTTTATTTAATCCAAGGAATTTGGATGATGCACTGTCTCTAGTGGATAATATGAATAAGATAAGCGGAGCAATTGCTTATGGGCTTTGTGGACATAAAGACTGGCATTTATCAACGGTTAATGAATTGGCAAGTTTGTTAAATCATGGTGAAAAAGATCCAGTATCTTGGCTAAATGATCCAAAACAAGGCTTTATTAATGTGCAAGGCTCATATAAATCGTCCACTAGCTACGTGTCAAGGAGTGATTATGTGTGGTATGTTTATTTGTATAATGGTGATATAAAACCGTTCAATAAGAATAACGATCGCTCTGTTTGGCCAGTGCGTCGGATCAAGTGATTGATTCTTGGGTAATTTGATCATTTACTGGTGCGCTATACGTACCAGCGCTTGGGGTAAACAAAATGGTAAGTACGTATTTACCGATTTATAAATAGGCATGGAATGTTAATTAACCGAACGTTATATCGGGCAATTCAAAGAATGGCTGCCCAAAAAATTATTATTTAAACAAGAAAGGACTCAAGATGAGCAATATACCTAAAATTGCTTTATTAATGCTTTTGTTATCAAAATTTAGCCTAAGCTTTGCTGTGGCAAAAGACTCGCCCCCGGCACCTATACCTGTGACGGGTGAATCCAGTGTTGTTGGCTCAACGAGTGGGGCTGCCTGGCCAGAAAAACGCTTTGTAGCAGGGCGTGGTGCCACAGAAAGTTGTATCACCGATAAACTAACTGGTTTAATGTGGTCTAAGGATGGGAATTTGTTTGGTGAGAAAAATTGGAAGGATGCATTGTCTGTAGTATCGAGTATGAATAATGATAAAGGAGCAACTACTTATAAACTTTGTGGCTATACCGACTGGCGCTTACCAACTATAACTGAGCTAAAAAGCCTGGTGAATTATGGTAAAGAAATTCCATCTGAATGGCTAAATGATCCAGTTCAAGGGTTTAATAAAGTACTAGCCAATAACTATTGGTCGTCTACTAGCTACGGGGCAGATTCTACTCAGGCCTGGATCGTGGGTTTCAATAATGGCATGTTGAGTATTTATGGCAAGAGTAGCAGCTACAGTCGTCCCTATGTTTGGCCAGTGCGTGGCGGCAAGTGATCGGTTCTTGGATAATTTGATTATTTATTAACTGTAGAACTAGCATATGTGGTTTATAAGTTAAGTCTAATGCTTAATTTGCTTGTGGCTAACCCGAATAAAGACTATTATATTCGGGTTAGTTGCGGTATATACTACGAGGATATAAAGATATAGAGTTTTACCAGCTAAATAATTTAAGTGGGTATTACTCATTCGTAGGACGCTGAACTAGCAGGGATTTTCTATATAATACTAATAGCTTCATCTAAAGGATAGCTGCCTTCTTTGAGCAGTGCCCGTGGAATCAATAAATCATAATCCATCGCCAGAGCTTTCTCAATTAGTTGATCTTTAGTTTTAACCCGAAAAATAAACTTTAGGGCTTCCAGATGATCGTTGATTCGTGAGTTGGACATTTTATAATCTAAAGTTCCCAAGATCGAGGCTATTTCTGCTGCCGAATAACGATGCAAATATAAAAAAAGAACGATATGCTGTCTCTCGGTAAGATTATATTCTAAATGGTTATAATTTGAATCATTGTTGATGATATAGCTTGATTTTCGATTAACTTTTAGCAGCGTTTTCAAAATATTAGGCATTGCCAGAGTGCTGAAATGAGTCATAATTCCAACAAAATTATCACTAGCTGGATTTATTATTGGGCGCTTAAATACTACACAGACTTGAGGGTAATTAGCAACAGCTTGTACCAGCCTAGTACTTTTACGTGTAGATTTAATCTCTTCTTCTTGTTTAGTAAGATCTTCATATAAATTTCTCTTGTTTAGTCCAAAGCGATCAATAACCTCTTTTAAAGTCTGTCCGAGGAGATCTTCCGCTTGTTTTTCAAAGCCATAAATTTTATTAAAGAACGTGAGGTAGCTTGGCGAAGCGTACTTGTATTTGAACTCATGGTCTTTGATATGAACATTATCCCCTATATAGTCAAATACGGTTTTTGAACTAGCAACAAAATTGTAAAAAAATTCTTGATCTGATTGTATCGTACTCATATAAATTGCTCTCTCTATCTATTTATGGTTACTGGAGCTTCCGCTCTCATTGCTAAAGCTAACTACTGCGGAAGTAGCTGGTTTTTTGGCGCTAGCAGATGCTTTACAGGACTGTAATTGTGTTCCAACATAAGCACACTTCATGCCACTGCCATCATCGGCATTAAAAGTTATTGTTTCGATAATCTGGCTTGGCGGTGCGCTGACATCCAGCGCATCACTATCGGCAATTCGAGAGTCAATTGCCGAGGGTGCTTCACCACTGAGGATTTCTTTGGCAAACTTAGTCCTAATATTCTGGCAGTTGCTTGTAAGCCAATTGGGTACAGTTTGCTTGGTTAGCAATGTACCATTGCAGAAATATTTGTCTTGACTAAAATCAACGCTGTGCATCGCAAATCCAGCGTTGCAGATAGTGCCAAGCATTGCAACTAGAATAGTTACGTTTTTCATACATGCTCCTTGAGCTTATTCTTCAGTTAATGTTTAATATGTATAGGTTATATAAATTTGATCGAGTACGTTGGCTGTGGCATTGGGATTAGCACCTGGTAAAAGTTGATATGCCAAAATATTAAAGATACTCAGACCTCTGATTTGTGGGATTGAGTAACCAAATTGCACATCATATTCCTGTGTTCCATTCCAGATCGGGTTCGAACTGGTATAACGACCGTAAACTGGCATAACCCATAGATTACCATCCAAAAAAGTAAAGCGACTATAGACTTTAGAACCAGTCCCCGAAGCTTTCGAGTTAGTCATATTATACATCCACGCTTCGGCAAAGAGCGGATCATTATTGATATTGGTATTATACGGTGCAACCAGCGCTCCCTGCCCATATGAATCCTGCGCACCCCAGATATTATTATAAGCAAAGCCTAGCTTTGCCCAGTCATAGCCAACTTGCAACATCGCACCGGCAAAGTTACTCGAGATAGTTTGGTTCTGATAATTAGCAAAAGCATTAGTGCCGCCATTTAAATTACCATTATTGGTTCCGGCTTGTAATGCCATCATTAGGCTTAATTTATCAGTTAAGTTAAGGTTTAATTTACTATCAGCATAGAGCAGGCTACCGTAATTATCATAATTATAACCCCATAAACGTAGTTCATAATTATTATCTAAGGCTTTATAATTTCCACCAATAGCGACGGTATTATTTGAAAAATAATTTTCGCCATTGGGTAATGGTCCATTTGATTGCGCGTTATAGAAAGTATAGCCACTCATCCCAGTTGCACCACCTAATTGTGCCGCGTTAAATCCCAATACCGTTAATAACCAGCCGCCACCAGGGTTCACGTTAACAATTGCACCTTGATAGGTCGCTGCCGGATTCATATTATTTAAAGTTGCAGCTGGTGATAACCACGGGCTGTTATTAATCGAAATCCATCCGGCATCAACCTGTACACGATTGCTATATTGATACTCTACATAGAGCTCATTGAGTTGGGTTAGTTGTTTGGTGCTCATCCACGGACCTTGATTTTGCCGCCAGCCATTTATTTGTGAATTAAAAAATGGATTATCGACAGTAATCAGTCCACCAAATGAAAACCCACCAATTCGCCCTGTTTGCCCAAATAACGATGTACCATAGCCATAAGTCATATTATTTTGTGCTGAATTTTTAGGTTGAATAATCCCGTTATAGGTAGCAGTTGCCGCAGTGAACACATTCCATGTTCCGTCACTAAATAATTTTGTTAATAGCGAATGACTGGCGGTCTGACTCTCGATAAGGTATTGGGTATCACCAGCGCTTGGCATATAACCATAAGGATTTTCATAGTAAGAGTTTGGGTTAATGAAAGTTTGATTGGCATTATTTATATTATCAGCAAAAGTTGATCCAGCACTTATTAGTGTGCTGATTAATATATTTTTTGTTATATTCATTAGTTTTTATATTTGTTTTTCCATGATTATGTGATTATAGCCTACTAAGCTGCAAGCTAACAAGCGACAAAAATACCCCTTAAATATTTGGGGTGTAAAGTTTTAAGTTTGTGAGTATTTATCGTAAAATTGCTAAATTAAGGCATTTTAAGCCCTAAAATCACTATTTTAGCCATGAATATGCAATATTTTTTTTAACTATTGCGTTCTAACTATCTGGATAAATTTAAACTATTTTTAATATTTTGTGCGGTGCAACATTTGGCAGAGGCAAAATATAACTTATTGTTACAATCTCGCTGTGAAAAATTTACTGAGTATAAATGACGATTAATTTGGGGAGAAAAATGCGCAATAAGTTAAGAGTTTTACTGACATTGAATAGTATCTGCTGTGTTTGGGCAGAGCCATCGTTGGTGGAAGGGATGCATCCGCTGAGGTGAGATGCACCACTTGAAAGCTTAATTTTGAGCTATAATTTGTAACTAAAAATTGGAGTCA
>JAIEPY010000022.1 GCA_019748155.1 Burkholderiales bacterium
ATTTTACACCTTAGATATTACTATGGTGGTGACATTTCTATTTCAGCTAAGTGACATTTCTATTTCGGGTTGATATTAGTGTAATAAATAAACACGTTTAGTATTGCAAGTGTTATAATGTTTATATATGTAAGATATATTTTAGCCTATAATATTGAATTGTATTAGTGACTTGAATATGCAGAGTATATACGAACAGAGCAAGAGTTAAATTTTAATGTACGCAGTTGTGATTTTTCTTTTAGAAAAGAGAAAATCATGTTTTTAAATTATACTCATGTTATAAAATGTTACAAGATTTGGCTTAGCGCTAGCGGTGTTTTAATATTGTACAGCATATATAATTCTCAAGCTGTAGCTCCAGAAGTTAACTAGATTAGATTTACATGTTAACAATTACCTTATCATAAACTAAAACCATACAAAAATTAATTTAAGAGAGTTAAAATGAAAAGTATTCTAATTACTGGTAGTAACGGTTATATTGCTACTGAGTTTGTCAAGCAATTTGCAGGCAAATATAACTTTATCCTCTTAAGTCACAAAACTACGCCTGAACATATTACGTGGGATGAATTAAATAAGAATCAGAGTCTAATTCAGTCGATTAATATTGTACTAAATTTAGCGGGATGTAACATAGGTGATAAACGTTGGAGCGTGAAACGTAAAAGGGAAATATTAAGTAGTCGTATAGAAACTACCCAAAAAATTGTCAATTTATTTAATGTTCGCGATAAAAAGCCGCATTTAATCTCAGCAAGCGCTATTGGTATTTACAATTCTAATCAAATAAATGATGAGGAAACTAAAATTGATTATTCTCATTATGGTAACTTTTCCGAAGAGATTACTAAATGTTGGGAAAGTGAAGCAAATCAATATTTAGGTCCACGAACAATTACACGTTTTGGAGTAGTCTTTAGTGGCGATGGTGGTGCTTTTCCCAAAATGCTCAAACCATTTACTTTGGGTCTGGGGGGTATATTAGGTGATGGATCGCAATACATGCCATGGGTCGCCTTATTGGATTTATTGAATGCTTTAGATTTCTTAATGACTTACGAAAAACAGGGTGTATATAATATTGTTGCACCCGCTATGAAGAATAATGCCGAGCTTATCAAGCTTATCGCCAAAACTTGGCATAAAACAAGCTTTATGACTATGCCAAAATTTTTAATTAAAATACTCTTTGGGCAAATGGGAGAGGAGCTATTTTTAAATAGTATCAAGGTTTCACCACAGCGACTAATTAATGATAAGTTTAATTTTCACTATCCAGATCTAGAATCAGCATTAACTGCGATAAAAAATAAAATGCTTTAGGTCTTATCTTAGATAAATATCTGCGGCTATCGGAAATTAGTATTAGCTAGGTTAAAGTAAAGATGAGACATGATGTGTAAATAAAAAGCCAACTATATTTAGATAGCGGGCTTTTAAAATTGTAGCGTTATTCGCTTGTTTTTGGCCATAATCCGTCATGAGTAACCTTAGGGCTCATATTTTCATAAAGTATGTTCATCGGATTTTGTTTGAAATCCATTAGGTTAGTCCAATTGTTGTTAGCTGATGCTGTATTCATTAGTTGATTAAATAATTCAGAGCCAGTTTGGGTAAGTGTTCTAAGATCATTGGAAAACTCTTGCATATAACTGGTATTACACGCTACGATTTGACTTATATCCTTTAAAGAAGTCAAAGTTCTGATATATTCGTTATTTGCATTAACGCGAGCCTTGAAGAATTGTTGATCAGCTTCAATAATCGAACTGAGTAATGAAGGTAGTGCATTAACTGTTTCTTTTAGTGCTTTCGGATTTAATTCCTTATGGTTAGTCATGATTTATTCCTTGTTATGGGGTTGATATTATTTTAAGCATCAAACCGTTTTTAACTAGCGTACGAAGTACAGCTATTCGACACCATTATAACACCTAAACCGGTTTTTTTATATTTAATCTTAAAATCATTCATTAAATTAAGTTACTGACTGAGAATTAAATTTTGTTCTAGAATATGAGCAAACAGTCTCCACGCTTACTTAGGCAATCGGGTCGCAACTATGGCGTTTAGCATAATATAGTCCAAAGCTACAAATCAGCAAAATTACTGCCATGAAAATAAGTGGCGTTTGGTAAACTCCATGCCCAGATTGGATTGAGCTGCTGATAATAATCGGCGCCATTCCACCAAAAATAGTAAAACCAATGTTATAACTCATCGCAACCCCGGTTAAACGAATCTTAGCGGGGAATAGGCATGTGATCAAGTAAGGTATAATCATTGCCGCTACCCCCTCCAAAATAGCTAAAATGATTACTCCTACTGCGATCTGTCCTGCATCAATTAAGCAGTAAGATATTGGTATAAGTATCGCACTGGCAATAATTAAATTTCGTAAAATAATGAATGGTGTTACGTGATTGGCAATACGCCCAGTGATATAAATGGTTATAACATTTAAGATCATTGCAATAGGCATAATTTGACTAATTAAGCGATTATCAATATGCAGCATTTTGTGCAAATAAGTAGGCATAAAGATAATTGCAATTACCACCAATGATGACATAATTCCAGTAGTAGCAATTCCAGCAATCATTTGTGGCAGATTATGCTTAAATAAATAAGCTAATGGAAACTCTGGCTTATCGTGAATTTTATTAAATGCGGCTGTTTCCTGCAAAGTTTTGCGAATTTTATAGCTGATTAAGCAAAGTGCTCCACCAAATATAAAAGGAATTCTCCAACCATAAGCAGTAAGTTGTTCGGCGTTGAAGCTAAAATTTAAGAGTTGATTAATTGCCATTCCCAATAAAAGCCCGGCATTAACACCTGTCATGGTAATCCCAAAGCCACTTCCACGTTTTTGCGGCATACTCTCACTGATATATACATAAGTACTTGGTAGTTCGCCGCCTAAAGCTAGACCTTGTAAAAGACGTAATACTAATAATCCAATCGGTGCAGCATAACCAATACTTGCATAGGTGGGTAATAAACCAATTCCGAGCGATGAAGCACCCATTAGAACTATGGTTATGATTAGTACCTTTTTTCGCCCGTGCTCATCACCAACGTGGCTAAAAATCACTCCACCGATAGGGCGTGCGATATAACCCAGCACAAAAACAACATAGCTCTCAATAATTGAAATTATCTGATTTCCACTTGGGAAAAATTGGCTGGCAAAATAAACGGAAAAGATTCCATAAATAATAAAATCATAAAACTCGAGCATTCCACCTAATGCGGCTAAACCGACAATTTTCTTTTCTTCGCGATTTAAATTTAATTGTTGCTGCATAAATTTACTCCATTATTGAAATTTAAATGATTTTAACAAAACTTGTGCTCTGGCAAGCATTGTTGATAGTATTTACCCTAAATTACTCAATGCATTTTAGCTCGAAGTGAATTAAAGTAACATTTTCGCTTAGTGAAATATCGAGCTACAAAGAAGCTATTAATAAGACAGAGTATAGAGACTAATAGACAAATCGTAATAATATAGCGATAATCATTAGTAAGTGCTAAGATGCTGCTAGTCCACAATGGTGTTAGTCCACCACCAATTAATGATGCTAGGCTAAAACAGGCCGCTACACCGCTATAACGAACTTCAACTGGGAATAAATCAACCAATAACCCCCAATAAATTCCGTTTACTCCACCGGCAAAAATTGATAATAAAATTACTACACTGTAAAGCATTTTTAGATTATCTAAAGGCAATATTCCGGTTAAAACCAGAATCAAGACAGCAATTAAGCCAACGATCGACAACTTAACGATTGTGGTTGGATTTATTTTGCTGGCTAAAAGTGCTGATAAAATGATTGCTGCAGAAACAGTTAATGCACCAATTGAGCTAATATTAGCAGCAATGCTCAATTCTAAATGTAAAAACTTAACAAACAGATTGGGTAGAAAGACATGAAATACAGATGTAATCAACGATGCGATTAATACTAAAAAAATCCCCATGATTAATTCTTTGCGATAAGTAGTGAAGAGTGCAAGTGCTGGAATTTTTTGCACCTTATGTTGCGCTTTCGCAGCTTGGAAATCGCTACTTTCGGCAATGTTTTTACGGATATAAAATCCAATTACTGCCAGTAAACTACCTAAAATAAATGGAATTCTCCAGCCAAAACTATACAAAAAATCATGATCCATCATTTCGACCATATTGCGAATCGCCCACGAACCCAGCGCGATGCTCATATTGGCGCCAAAAGGCATCCATGCGCTATAGAAATAATAGTTTTTATGATGATAAGTTTCAGCGATGTAGGTGACCGACCCTGGCATTTCGGCACCCGACGAAAAGCCTTGGAATATCCGTGAGACTAACAAAATTGCGACCGCAAAATAGCCAACTTGGTGAAAGGTAGGAGAAAGCCCAATAACTAAAGAGGGGATTGCTGTCATCAAGATCGACAAACTAAAGATGGATTTGCGTCCATATTTATCACCTAAGCTACCTAAGATGATTGCTCCAAATGGGCGCAACATATAGCTGATTGTAACTGTCATATAAGTGAAAACAATTGCCAGATAACCAATATCTTTAGGGAAAAATAAATCAGCGATTACCGAAGACAAGAATACAAAGACAAAAAAATCAAAAATTTCAAAAAAATTCCCAATTCCAGCGGCAAGAAATAGTTTTTTACGATTGGCAACTGGCTGGCTTAGTGTTGTACTCATGTATAACCTTTGGTAATTTAGTTAATTATGGCGCAATTTTACTATATTTGCGCCATAAGTACGTTGAATATACTCGTCGTCTTTGAATCTTGGGCTTTATCGGATTTCACAAAAGACTCCTTATGTAGTTCTGTCTACACTGCGTCGTCTTTTTTATCAATCCTTCGCGTCCAAGAATCAAATACTACGAGTATATAAGCTTTACCAAAGTAAAGTACTAATATAACTAAGAGCAATACTATCTTTGAAGCCAGTAAAATTTATTTAGTGGTGATTTTTAGACCAGATAGAGCACCAGAATAATCTTTAGCTAGTTGACTGAGTCTGCTCAAGGTGTTTTTAGCTAATTCTGCATAAATTGAAGCAATTGGACTTTCTTTAAGTAGTGCAATCGGTGTACCGCGATCGCTATGTTGGCATATTGCTAGATTGAGTGGTAATTTTGCCAATAAATCTAAATTATATTCATCTTTTAAACGGCTGCTTCCACCAAGACCAAAAATATCGGATTCATGTCCGCATTTTTCACAAATATGAGTTGACATATTTTCAACAACACCTAGGCATGGTATATCCAGTTTTTGAAACATATTAACACTTTTACCAACATCCAGCAGGGCAATGTCTTGTGGGGTAGTAATTACTATTGTCGCAGTTAACGGAGTCGTTTGCGCTATGGTTAAATGAATATCGCCAGTTCCAGGAGGCATGTCAACAAATAGACAATCCAGCTCACCCCATTCACTATCGTTTAATAATTGACTAAGTGCCTTGTTAACCATTGCACCACGCCAAATGGTTGCGGTTTTGGCATCAGCAAGAAAGCCAAAGGACATTGCCTTTATTCCAAATTTATCTAATGGAACAAATCGATTATTTTCACTAACCGCTGGCTTGTAATCTTCAGCTCCGATTAAAATTGGTAATGACGGTCCATAAATATCAGCATCTAAAATACCTACTTTTGCGCCAAGCTGACTCATTGCAATTGCAAGGTTTAGTGCGGTAGTTGATTTACCAACTCCACCTTTGCCTGATGTGACCGCAATGATATTCTTAATGTTGCTAATCCGCGTTAGTCCGGCTTTTACCTTGTGTGCTATAATACTAGGTTTATTAACTGTGTTATTCATAAATTTATTCTTCCGTAAACTATATATCGAGCCTGCATTAGCTTCGAAATTAATATGCTCTATCTTAGCATATCATATTAAAATTAGTTGACTATTTTAGTAGGCTACTCGCTTTTGAGGTTAGTTAATATGTCAAAAAATATAATCGTAACTTGCGCATTACCTTATGCTAATGGGGATATCCATTTAGGGCATATGGTAGAACATATTCAGGCTGATATCTGGGTGCGATTTCAAAAAATGCAAGCTAAAAACTGTTATTTTATCTGCGCCGATGATACCCACGGTACACCGATCATGCTTAAGGCTGAACAGCGCGGAATTACTCCAGAGCAATTGATTGCCGAATCATATCAGGCGCATACTGCTGATTTTGCGGGGTTTGGGATCGGTTATGATCATTTTTATACAACTAACTCCCCAGAAAACCAACAATGCGCCTATGATATTTACAATAAGTTAAAAGTAAATAATAAAATTACACTCAGGACAATCAGCCAACTTTTTGATGAAGAAAAGCAGATGTTTTTACCTGATCGTTTCGTTAAAGGTACCTGTCCTAAATGCAAAACTGAAGATCAGTATGGTGATAGTTGCGAAAAATGTGGTGCGACTTATGCGCCAACCGAATTAATCAATCCTTATTCAGCCGTGTCGGGTTCAACTCCGGTTATCCGCGAATCAGAACACTACTTTTTTAAGCTTAGTGAATGCGGGGAGTTTTTAACTAAGTGGTTATCAGCAAAAGGTCGTCTGCAAGCTGAAGCGCGTAATAAAATGCAGGAGTGGTTGGATGGTGGTTTGCAAGATTGGGATATTTCTCGTGATAAACCTTATTTTGGTTTTGAAATCCCCGATGCACCTGGGAAGTATTTTTATGTCTGGCTAGATGCTCCAGTTGGTTATTTGAGTAGTTTTATGCATTATTGTCAGCAAAAGGGTCTAAACTTTAATCAATTATGGAATAGTCCAGATACGGAGATTCATCATTTCATCGGTAAAGATATTTTATATTTTCATGCGCTATTCTGGCCGGCAGTACTTCATAATTCGGGATACCGAACACCAGATAATTTATGTGTGCATGGCTTTTTAACCGTCAATGGACAAAAAATGTCTAAATCACGCGGTACGTTTATCACCGCCAGTAGCTTTTTAAGTAGTGGTTTGAATCCTGAGTTTTTTCGTTACTACGTAGCAAGTAAAATGACCGCTAAAATTGAAGACATTGATTTTTCTTTTGATGATTTTGTTGCTAGAATTAATTCTGAATTGGTTGGCAAGTATATTAATATTGCTTCTCGTTGTGCGGGTTTTATTAGCAAGCGCTTTAATAATCGTTTGGCAGCTAGCTTAGACCAAGAATTAATTAATGGTGTTTTAGCAATTAAGACCGAGTTAGCTGGATTATTTCAAGAGCGTGAATTTGCTAAAGCTATTAAATTAATTATGCGTGTGGTTGATGAGGTTAATCTTTATGTAGATAATCATAAGCCATGGTTATTAGCTAAAGAAGATGGTAAAGAACAAGAGTTACACTTAGTTTGTACGAGCTTAATTAATGCATTCAGATTAATCGCTATTTACTTGAAACCAGTAGTTCCACAATTAGTAGCTAAAATTGAATTATTTCTTAATTCTGCACCGCTAATGTGGAGTGATTTAGAGCAGTTGAGTTTAAATAATGAAATTAATAATTACAGCCATTTAATTAACCGGGTGGAGCCTTCCATGATTGAGAAAATAATCGAAATTAATCAGCAGCAATTAGATGCACAAAACGCAGACTCAAAATCAGCAGCAGAAAATATTGTCTATGAAAAGATTGCTGAAATCATTTCAATTGATGATTTTAGTAAAATTGATTTGCGAATAGCTAAAATTGTTGCAGCAAGTCACGTTGTCGGGGCAGATAAATTAATTCAGTTGACATTGGATATTGGCACTGAGACACGGAATGTTTTTGCTGGGATTAAGTCTGCATACGATCCAGCTAATCTTGTTGGCAAACATACTGTAATGGTTGCAAATTTAGCGCCGCGGAAGATGAAGTTTGGAATGAGTGAGGGCATGGTATTGGCTGCTAGTTTTGAAGATAAACATGGTGGACTTTACATTTTGGAGCCGCACGAAGGTGGACAAGCTGGGATGCGAGTACGCTAAATCGAGTTAAAAGTAGCCACTTTATAAGCACTTATGTTTATAATAACATGTTAATTTTTATTCTCACACTGAGACCTATTTTATGGGGTATGTAAATGAAGCTTAAAAAGATTACTTCGGTATTGGCGGTTTCATCCGCATTAATGTTGAATGTATGTGGCGGTGGCGGAGCTGCTGGGCCAACTCAGAATGCTGGGTATGGTGATGTGCTGTCAATTTCACAGCAAAATCTTGGTGTTTATGCCAGGGTGCAGGTCTTATATCCAGTAATGTTGCAAACAGGGAAGTTTGGTGCTATCAAAGGGGCTTCATTTAGTGTTGAATCTGCTTTTGAGTCAGCAAACATAATAAATAGCGCAAGGACTTTTAATTTTAATCCTGTGGCACCAATTACTACTAAACCTAATTATTTTAAAGCTGAGTCAGTTTCTGCATATGCAGTTGAATATAAAACACCTGGACAGAATTCAGAGACTAATCCAGCACAAATTGTGCGCACGGCTTCTGGTTTAATTATTGTACCTAATGGAGTTGCGCCACGTGGTGTAGTGGTCTATTTTCATCCAACAGTATCGGCAAAAAATCAGGTTCCCTCGTGTCTTTCTTCACTGGGTGCTGGAAATGTATCAAGCAATCAGCCAGCATATTGTACCGCTAATGCAGCGGGCAACCCTTTTGGTTCGGGTTTGTTTGCTACTTTATCTGCATTGTATGCGGCACGTGGTTATGTAGTTATTGCACCTGATTATGTCGGATTAGGAGTTGATTATAATAACGTTCATCCTTTTGTCGTTTATCCTGAAAATAATGTAATGAGTGCGTTTAATATGTTCCCAGCTTTGCGCCAAATCTTGGAGTCAGCCCCCTTCAATGTCGACAGTAAAACAAGGCTTCCTTTATTTCTTACTGGTTATTCTGAAGGTGCTGGCTATGCGGTCAAGGCTTCACAAATGGCGCAAACAACCGCTGCTGGTGCACTTTCTGCCGCTAATTTGCAACTTAAAATGACCTCTCCTCAAGAAGGTGCATACTCATTGACAGATCAAATGAGTTTTGCCTTTGAGGATGGTAATGATGGATTTATAAATTGCGCTAATAATCTTAGTTATAATTGTGGTAATGTTGATATGATGAAACCAGATCAATCATCCGTTACCAATGAAGTTTCAGCGATGAATAATTGGAATATAGTTACATCAGCAGTAGCTGCACAATATAAGCCGTTATTAACCAGTAATGTACTGACTGCGGCGATGTACTATCATTTTCATAATTTAGATGGTGCATATGACATGGCGATGAATCATCAATTTTGGGCAAATATCTCGGTGCCGGATGTCGGTATTTTGAGCTTATATCAACTATTTTCTAGCCCTTATTATGTAGAAAATCAAATTGCTGGCTCTATATTCATAAATACTACAAAAATTGATGGTTATGACCCAGAAATTAGCCCAAATATCACGCTATTTACACCACAGGGTAATTTGCCAATTCAGCTCCCTCCTAATCACTGGGGAACTGACAATGCTGGTACCAAATTTATAAATGCAGCGGTTGCTAGAGATCCGCAATTTGTTTCAATATTAGCAAGTGGTTCAACCTATAACTGGCACACTAACTCACCGATTAACTTTATTCATATGAATTATGATTCTGCAGTGACCATACTTAATTCATATCAAGCGTATTCATGTATGAGATATGGGGTAAGTTTTCCTGGTAGTGGCAATTTAGTTGCATCTTCTGCACCTTGTACCACCTCTGCTAGTGGGGCTTTGATTGAATCAACAATTATTCCGAATTACCAAATGACGAATAATGCAATTCAGCTCACACCAATGGCTACAACTACTACAGTAAATCCATTAGCGATTAATAAATTTTGGACAGATTCATCACTGAATAGTTCATTTGGCAAACCATTTGATCATTCTGATATGATGGTGCAGGGCAATATTGCGGCACTATGTACTTTTGAGAATTCATTGAAAGATGGTTCAAACTCAGGTATATGCCCAGAGTTATAAAATCTGCAATTTACTTTGCAAATTCAAAGCCTCCAGAAATGGAGGCTTTGGGATGACTTAGACATAAAAATAAATTATGGTTTCAATTAAAAATTCCAGCCCCAGTTTGGTGTGGTAAGTTTATCTGGATTGTTGTTAGTATCATATTGCTGATTCGGCGTTAAAGTATAATCTGGCAAACCTCCACTAGGGTTATCAACGGTAATCTTATTTACCGCACCACCAGGACCACGTTGCTCAGTAATTCGTTTGAATCTAGTTGCTTGCGACTCATTTGCCATGGCTGCAGCACTCTCACTAATTATTGGACGTGCAGCATTACCTGGTTGGGGCAGCATAATTGGCGCACTGTTGTTTAGATTTTTAGGTGGCAAAGGAATAGTCTCTGGAGCTTGCTTACCACCAAAAACGGAACATCCACCAATAACAAGTAGCGATGTAGTTAGGGCTAGCAATTTAGCTACAAGAGAGTGTTTATTATTTTGCATCTTTCTGTCCTTATGCAATTTCTTCATGCCAATACAAGCCATCACGCGCCAATAAAGCAGATGAGCTAGCTGGTCCCCAGGTTCCTGCCGGATACTGTTTAGGTGCAACTTTTAGTTCTTTCCAGGTTTCCAAGATTGGCTCAACCCACTTCCAAGCCGCGATTTGCTCATCACGGCGAACAAATAAGCTTAGATTACCACGGATAATATCCAATAATAAGCGCTCATAACCATCCGTACGACGGGCGTGGAACATTTCATTAAAATCTAAATCTAAGTAAACTGGTTGCAAGCGGTTGGTGTCCCCTGGTTGTTTAGCAAGGAAAAATAGTTTTACTGTCTCTTCTGGCTGGATTCTAATAATCAGGCGATTAGCAAAAGTTCCTCCACTGGTTGGAAATATTTTACACGGAATATCTTTAAACTGAATTACGATTTCAGCAACTTTTTCCTGCATTCGTTTACCAGTACGCAGGTAAAATGGAACGCCAGCCCAGCGCCAATTTTGGATTTCAGCTTTTAATGCAACAAATGTCTCAGTGATACTGTTTGGTGCAACTTTATCTTCTTCAAGATAACCTTTTACGGATTGTCCGGATACTGCACCAGCTTTGTATTGACCTTTAATTACATTTTTTAATACATCATCTTCTGATAATGGTTTCAAGGAACGTAAAACCTTAAGTTTTTCATCCCGAATAACATCTGCATCTAAGGAAGAGGGTGGCTCCATTGCTACGATACATAACATTTGTAATAAGTGGTTTTGTAGCATGTCACGCAAAGCCCCTGTGTGCTCATAGAAGTCGCCACGTGAACCAACACCGATATCTTCTGAAACAGTAATTTGAACACTATTAACCCATTGACGGCGCCATAAGGCTTCAAATAATGTATTGCCAAAGCGAACTGCCATTAAGTTTTGTACTGATTCTTTACCAAGGAAATGATCAATACGGTAAATTTGATCTTCTTTAAAGTATTGTGCCACATAGTCATTAATATCATTAGATGATGCCAAATCATTACCTAATGGCTTTTCTAAAACTACTCGGGAGCGTTCATGATTAAGCCCAGATTTGGCTAGGTTAAAACTAATCGTTTTGAACAACTCCGGCGCAGTTGATAGATAGTAAATATTAGTTTTGCTTTGGTCTAGCAATGCTCCTAACTTATTATAAGCAGCTTCGTCGTTTACATCTAACTGAACATAGTTTATTAGTTTACTAAACTCACTCCAATGGTGTGGGTCTATTTTATTTTTTGCATCCATTGCGTATTTATATGCTGAGCTAATATAATCTTCTGATGAGATATCTCCGCGTCCTAAGCAAAATAAGCGCGAGCTAGATTCAATATTACCATCAATAAATGCATTGTATAATGCTGGCAATAATTTTCTTTTTACTAAGTCACCAGTACCGCCAAACAATACCATATCAAAACATTCAAGCTTATTTACCATCGTTAAACCTCATTTAAATAAATGCTACAATTGTTGACGATATTATAGTCGATATCAGCATATTCAGTGATAGAATCTTGATGATTGTTGTGGAATGATTAGATTGCTGCAGCGCACCTAATATTTTATGGTGATTATGTTAAAATTCACACCCATTCAATGTTTATAAAAAGGTAAGGGTGTTGTTATGAGTTTTCAGCAAGTTAAGTTATTTCCTCCTCTAAAAGGTGTTTTTGTTGATTTAGCAAAAGTTCCAGACCCCGTTTTTGCTGAAAAAATGGTTGGGGATGGTTTTGCGATTGATCCACTGGACAATGTCTTGCACTCACCCATTGATGGTAAAATAAAATCTGTTCATCGTGCCAAACATGCTATAACAATCGAATCTAATTTAGGTTTTGATATATTGATTCATGTTGGGCTGGAAACTGTATCTCTGGCTGGAGAAGGTTTTAATGTTAAGGTGAAAGAAGGCGATGTTGTCAAAGTTGGAGATGTACTTAGTGAGTTTGATATAGGCTATGTTGCTGAAAGAGTAGTAGCTTTAATAACACCTGTTTTAGTTATGGATATAGAAGAAAAAGAATTAAGTATTGAGATTTTACCTCACGGAACTCTTGTTGATTTAGAGCAAGCAATTATGATTATTAGCTGTGGACAAGTTACAACAATTAGCCAGGTTGATACCCCCAAAAACTCATTAGAGTCAGACTTAATTACAGTTCCCAATACCCATGGTATTCACGCACGCCCAGCGGCACAATTGAATGCAATTGCCCGTAAATACCCAAATCATGAAATCGTAATGCTAAAAGGTGAACAATCAGGCAATGTTAAAAGCGTAGTTTCCTTACTAAGCCTATCGGTGCAATATCAAGACCAAATAAAAATTTTGGTAAAAGGCGATGGTGCACAAGCAATTATTGATGAAATTAAGGCTGCACTATTAGAGATGCACGACGATGAAAGTGAAAATCCTAATGCTAATCCAACTGCTGGCGAAGAAGATAGTAAAGTTGAAAATGGCAAATATCATGGAGTAGTTGCATCAACCGGGATGGCAGTAGCAAAACTTGTGCAACAAACTGGGGTTCAGTTTAAATATGAGCGCTTTGCCGCTGATTCTGAAGCTGAGCTAGCTAAGCTGGATAGCACCACAAAACTGTTAATTAGAGAGCTGGAAACGGAGATTAAAGCATTGACAGAGTTTGATGTAGCACATAAAAATATCTTAAGTGCACATCTTATGATTTTAACTGATCCGGAATTGACCGCAAACTCCAAAAATTTAATTATGCGTGGACAATCAGCACCATTTGCTTGGGATAAAGCTACTAATGAGTCGTGTAAAGCTTTAGCGGCAACCGGAAATGCATTATTAATTGAGCGACAAAGTGATTTATTGGATGTTAGAGATCGGGTGTTAACCGGACTTTGTGGTAATGAAAATAAAGTCATTCAAGAATATGCTGAAAATGTTATCTTGGTTGCGGAGGATTATACTCCGTCACAAGTTATTGCATTAAGCGATAAAGTTAAAGGCTTAGTTAGTGTGCGCGGTGGGGTAACCTCACATGTGTCAATTTTAGCGCGTACACGTGGAATTCCTCTTCTAGTAGGAGTAGCCAAAGAAGTATTACAAGAGAACTCTAAAGTGGTTATTTTAGATACATTAACTACCGCAATTTTAAATTCATGCCCAAGTGAACAAGAGTTAGTAATTGCCAATCAAGCAGTTGCTAAACGTGAAGAAGAATTACGTGTGGCGCAAGAGTCATCTTCTTTAGCGGCAACGACTAGCGACGGTGTACAAATTAATTGTTTGGCAAATATTGGAAATATCAATGAAGCTAAGATTGCTGCAGCTAATGGTGGAGAAGGTGTTGGCCTATTCCGGACTGAATTTATGTTCCTAGAAAGCAAAGAAGCTCCTAGTGAAGAAACGCAGTTTAAAGAGTATTCTGAGATTAATCAGGTTCTTGGTGGTAAGAGTTTTGTTATCCGCACATTAGATGCTGGTGGTGATAAAAAAATTCCGTATATTACGCAAGTTCATGAAGAAAATCCAATGCTTGGTGTGCGTGGTGTCCGCTTATGCTTAGCTAATCGCGAGCTATTTAAAACTCAACTACGGGCAATTTTGCGTACCAAAGCTGAAAATATTAAGGTTATGATTCCCATGATCTCTAAACTAAGCGAATACCGTGCAGTTAAGCAAATTTTTGAAGAGTTAAAAACGGAGTTGAATGTAACAACTGATATTCAATTAGGAATTATGGTTGAAGTTCCATCTGTAGCATTTATGAGTGAAGCATTTGCCAAGGAAGTTGATTTTATGTCAATCGGTACCAATGATTTAACTCAATATGTGATGGCTGTGGATCGTGAACATACTGAATTAGCTAAAGAAGTTGACCACCTGCATCCTGCGGTATTGGCCGCAATTGCGGCAACTGCGCGTGGAGCTCATAAGCACGATACAAGTTTGTCGGTATGTGGTTTAATGGCATCTGAAAAATTGGCTATTCCAGTATTAATTGGTCTAGGGATTAAAAATCTCTCGATGACAGTTAGTGCTATTCCCGAAAATAAAGCGTTTATTAGAACTTTGAATTTTGTTAAATGTAAAGAAATTGCGTATCATTGTCTTGGGTTGCCAACAGCAATTGAAGTGCGTGAGTATTTAAAAAATCAATTTAATTAATTGTTAAAATTTTAGAAAGTAATATGATGGCTTTTAAATTTTCTTCAATTCAGGCTCTTGGTCGGGCTTTAATGCTTCCAATAGCGATGTTACCGGTTGCTGGGTTATTGCTACGTTTTGGGCAACCTGACTTACTTAATATTGCGGCAATTGCTGATGCTGGTAATGCCATTTTTGCCAATCTTCCATTGCTTTTTGCGATTGGGGTAGCAGTAGGTTTTGCCAAAGATAATAACGGTTCGGCTGGGCTGGCTGGTGCGGTTGGTTATCTGATTTTAGTGGCAATGCTTAAAACGATTAATAAAGATATTGACACGGGTGTATTAGGTGGCATCTTAACTGGTAGTATTGCCGGTTATATGTATAATCGCTATAAAGATATTAAGCTTCCAGAGTTTTTAGCATTTTTTGGCGGTAAACGCTTTGTACCAATTATCACTGGGGTGAGTGCCGTTTTTTTAGGCGTGATCTTAGGTTATGTGTGGCCTCCGATTCAATACGGATTGCATACATTTAGCTTATGGATGGCAAATTCTAGTGAAGTTGGCTTATTTCTTTATGGCTTATTTAACCGTCTATTATTAGCGACTGGTTTGCACCACGTACTAAATAGTTTATTCTGGTTTCAATTGGGTGATTTTACCAATGCAGAAGGTGTTGTGGTTCATGGTGATATTGCACGCTTTATGGCTGGAGATCCAACGGCAGGGCACTTTATGGCTGGGTTCTTCCCAATCATGATGTTTGGCTTACCAGCAATTTGCTTGGCAATGTACACTACTGCATTTAAAGAAAACAAAAAAGCAGTGGCTGGTTTATTGTTGTCGATGGCATTAACCTCGTTTTTAACAGGTGTTACTGAGCCAATTGAGTACTCTTTTATATTCTTAGCTCCAGTTCTTTATGGGATTCATGCTGTTTTAACTGGTGTTTCTTTGGCGGTTAGCTATTGGTTACATATCCGCTTAGGATTCTCATTCTCTGCTGGGGCGATTGACTATGTACTGTTTTTCAAACTATCACAAAATCCGTTGATGATGTTGGCTATTGGTGCAGCAATGTTTGTTCTTTATTATTCATTAGCTGTGTTTTTTATTAAGAAATTTAACCTAGCTACTATTGGACGTGAATCAGAAGAAGAAATAACTGCTGCACAATTGGCTGAGACTGCCAGCGATAGCTTGGAAATGCAATACATTAATGCATTAGGCGGTGCAGAAAATTTAGTAAATGTTGATGCTTGTACAACGCGTTTACGTTTGAAGGTACGTGACTCAGGAATAATCAATAAGCCAATCTTAAAAGCATTAGGCGCAAAAGGTTTTGTAACTCCAGCACCTGATTCAGTACAGGTTATTCTAGGTCCACAAGCGGAAATCGTTGCAAGTAGTATACGTGATACACTAGCTCTAATTGGTCATTCACAATTAATCAAAACTCCAATTAAGCACACTAGTGCTGAAACTATGGTAAATAACGCAGCTAAATCAAAAGTAGTTAATGATTTAAGTACTGTAGAAAATATTTTAGCTGCATTAGGTGGTAAAAACAACCTGATTAGCGCTAACCTAGTTGCATTAACTCGTGTTAAAATAGAGATTAGAGATACAAGCTTGATTAATCAAGAGCAGTTAAAAGCTTCTGGGGTAATTGGTTTTATCTCAACTGCGGCTAATGTTTGGCAACTCTATTTTGGTACTAATGCTAAGAGTATTGCCAGTGGACTCGGCCAACTTATGAAGTAAAAATAAATAAAATGGAATGTTTTAATGGTAAGTGTACTGATAATTGCGCATTCAGAAATTGCGAATAGTTTTGCATATTGCTTGGAACATATCATGAATAAGCGGGTGGATAATTTAGTTATTTTACCCATTAAGAAATCAGAAGCTCCGGATAGTATCTATCCGCGAGCTGAAGAAATCATAGAACGCCAGTTGCGCAAAGCAGATGGCGTTCTTATTCTTTGTGATATATTTGGTGCTACTCCGAGCAATATCGCCAGCAAGTTAATTGAACCTAATCGCGTCGAGTTAATCACTGGTTTAAATTTACCAATGCTGATTCGAGCGATTACTTATTCAAATCAAAGCCTTGATGTTTGTGTTAGCAAGGCATTAGACGGTGGAATCTCTGGGATTATCCACTTGAAAGGAGAGTGATTTAATGCTAACTCACGAGTTGGAAATTATAAATAAATTAGGCTTACATGCCAGAGCTTCATCGAAATTAGTGCAGGTGGCAAGTTCATTCAATTCAGATATTCATATTGAGCGTAATGGTCGTAAAGCAAATGCTAAGAGTATTATGTCTTTGATGATGTTAGCTGCTGCTAAAGGTAGTCTTATTACCTTGATTTGTAATGGTGAAGATGAAGAGCAAGCGCAACAAAAAATAATTGAGCTATTTGCCGGGCGTTTTGGCGAAGCTGAATAAAAGAAAAGGCATATCATGAATATTGCATTGCACGGTATTGGTCTTGGTGGTGGTATCGCAATTGGTCAGGCTTTTATTTTAGATAAAGATCTTGAAGATGTTGCACAATTTACACTTGAAAATAGTGAAGTGGCAGCAGAGGTTTTACGCTTTGAAAATGCTTTAAGAACAACACGGAAAGAGTTGGAATATTTGCGTGGTAATATTCCTTACGATGCTCCTGCAGAATTGGGTGCGTTTTTATCACTTAATATTATGATGTTAAGTGATTCGCAAATTGCTCAAGCTCCTGTTGAATTAATTAAGCGCGAGTCTTGTAATGCTGAATGGGCGATTAAACTCCAAGCTGATTATCTTTCGCATCAATTTGATGAAATGGAAGACGAATATCTCAAAGAGCGTAAAACTGATGTAGTGCAAGTACTGGAGCGGATTTTTAGAAATCTTGAAGGTAATAAATTTGACTGGGATGATGAAGGTAAGTTTGAACGTGGAATACTAGTTACGCGAGATCTTTCTCCAGCAGATTTAATTCATTTTAAAGATTCTAATTTTGCGGGGTTTATTACTGATTTTGGTAGTCGTACTTCGCATACTGCAATTGTTGGAAGAAATCTAGATATTCCAGCCGTAGTTGGAGTAGCAAATGCGCGCCAATTTGTACGCGAAGATGAAATTATTATTGTTGACGGTATTCAAGGTGTGGTTATCATTAACCCGGATAAAATTGTACTTAGCGAATACAAACGGCGTAAAAAAGAATGGCTGGAATCCCGACAAAAATTAAGAGCCATTCGTAAAGATGAAACCGTTACTAAGGATGGGGTTAAGGTAGAAATATTTGCTAATATCGAAGTTCCTGATGATGTTGAAGATGTAAAGTATAATAACGCTGCCGGGATTGGACTATTTAGAAGCGAGTTTCTATTCTTTAGTCAGGATAATCATATTGCAAGTGAGGAAGAGCAGTTTGAGGCTTATTTAAAAGTCGTTAAAGTAATGAAAAAGCTTCCAATTACGATCCGTACTGCAGATTTGGGTGCTGATAAAAATCCATTGTGGAATTCGACTCATGGTGAAGCAGAAAATCCAGCTCTTGGATTAACTGGAATACGCTTGTCTTTGGCAGAGCAAGGTTTTTTCAGGACTCAGTTACGTGCAATTCTACGTGCTTCACATTATGGTAAAATTCAAGTAATGTTTCCGATGATTTCATCGGCATGGGAATTAAAACAGGCTGTAAATCAATTAGAAATGGCAAAAGATGAACTGCGTGAAGAACAAATTCCATTTGATAATGATATAAAAGTTGGAAGCATGATTGAAATTCCGGCAGCCGCACTTTCACTCAAAGGTATTTTAAATTATGCAGATTTTATTTCAATTGGAACCAATGATTTGATTCAATATTTGCTAGCAATTGATCGTAATGATGAGTCCGTTAGTTATCTTTATGATCCTTTGCATCCAGCGGTTTTGCAGGTGATTAGCCATGTAATCAGAACTGCAAATAAGGAAAATATTCCTGTTTCTATTTGCGGTGAGATGGCAGGAAATGTTAAATTAACGCGCTTACTCTTGGGGATGGGTTTGCGGAGATTTTCTATGTACTCGGCAAATATATTGAACGTTAAAAAAATTATTTTGAATTCAGATGTTGCAGATATTGCGGTCAAAGTTAGTAAAATTTTGCGAACTGGAAGCCGTGAGCGAATTTATGAACTAGTAGAACAGTTAAATGAAGATGTTGAATTATTTTAAAGATGAGGGATTATGCGCTTAAAAACAATTAGTAAATTTGTACTTGGAGCTGTATGCGGCTCTTTCTTAACCATAAGTATTTATGCTACTGCTGATAGCGGTAACGATACTGCCATTGCTGCTGATTCTGCAGTTTCCAATAATATCCCAATTGATGAAGTTAATAATTTTGCCCGGGTTTATTCAATTACTAAAAATTATTACGTGGAAAGTGTAAATGATAGTAAATTAATGAAGGGTGCTGTGACAGGAATGTTAAGTAATCTGGATCCTCATTCAGATTATTTGGACGCAGAAGATTTTAAACAGTTGTCAGAAATGACTAGTGGCTCATTTGCCGGGCTAGGGATTGAAGTTAGTCGCGATAAAGGTGACAGCGGAGTGAAGGTAGTAGCGCCGATTTATGGAACACCAGCCTACACTGCCGGAATTAAAAGTGGTGATTTTATTGTACGAATAGATGGTACACCGGTTAATGGCATGAGCTTAGATGATGCGATCAAAAAAATGCGTGGCAAGACTGGAACCAAGGTTCGTATAAGTGTTGCACGGGCAAATGAGCTAAAACCAATCGAATTTACGATTACTCGTGCTAAAATTGAAATTCATAGTATTAAATCTGCTATGTTAGCGCCAGATTATGGCTATATTCGAGTTACTAATTTTCAGGCAGATACCAGTAATGAGTTAGCAAAAGCGCTAAATAAACTTGCTGCAGCAGATCCAACAATTAAAGGGCTGGTGTTAGATCTACGCGATGATCCGGGCGGGCTTTTGCAGTCTGCAGTTGGAGTATCTGGAGCTTTTTTACCGAAAGACAGTCTAATAGTTTATACCGATGGTCGCATTGCTAGCGCAAAACAAAAATATTATGCGAAACCTGATGATTATGATGTCGATGGAACACAGGAGAAAAGCTTAAACAGTATCCCGGAAAAATTTAAAACATTGCCGATTGTTGTACTAGTTAATCAAGGAACGGCATCAGCGTCTGAAATTGTTTCCGGTGCATTACAAGATTATAAGCGAGCTAAAATTGTTGGGGTTAAGACCTTTGGAAAAGGTTCTGTGCAAACAGTTATTCCATTATCAAAAGATACCGCAATTAAATTAACAACGGCACTATATTATACACCTAAAGGTCGTTCAATTCAGGCAGAAGGTATTTCTCCGGATATTATTATACAAAGTGAATATAGTGATCTACTTGATAGTTGGGATGTTTCTGAAGCTAGTCTTGATAAACATTTAAGTCATCCTGATAATGCGATTAAAACTAAAAATGCTGAGTCAGTTCCGGTAATTCGTCCACCAAAACAAATTGCAACTAAAGCTGAATTAAAAGCTAAACTTGATACTAAGATGAAACAAGTGCCAAAAGTAGTTGACCAAACTCAAGCACAGGTTGATTTAAAAGAAGACTTCCAGTTGCAATGGGCGCTCAATATTCTTGAGGGCAAGCCATTGCCTAGCGATAGCTTACCTAAAGCAACTAAAGCGAATTAATAGTCGTGCGTAATCCTGCTGCGGTTTTACTTGGGTTGTTAAATAGTCATATTGTTCTAACCAAACGCTCGGCAGGGCTACGCAGCTTCTCACAGCATATTTGTTTACCAGGTGGAATGCAAGATTATTCTGATAAAACTATGGTAAATACGGCAATTCGCGAATTTAATGAAGAGCTTATTTTTAATGGTAATCTCGAAACCGTGGCGTGTATGTATCCAGAATGTAGTATTGTTTCACAGCAACAGGTGTACCCTGTGATTGCTCACTTAGATGGTGAAATTACTGGGGTTAATCAAGATGAGGTTGATCGCTTAATTATGCTGCCACTGGAACAGTTAGAAGATAGTAATTTCTATATTCACCCGCATTACCCGGATATTAAACATCGCTTTTGTCTCGACTATGATAATGAACTAATCTGGGGTTTAACCGCCTATATTTTGTATAAATTTAAAGATATAAAGAGCTATATTAAATGACTAAAGGAATTATTGCGCCGAGTATTTTATCGGCAGATTTTGCCCGCCTTGGTGATGAAGTTAAAACTGTAATTGAAGCCGGGGCGGATTGGATTCACTTTGATGTGATGGATAATCATTATGTTCCCAATCTAACTATTGGACCAATGGTTTGTAAAGCAATTAAACCATATTGTAGCAACGCATTAATTGATGTGCACTTGATGGTGAGTCCGGTTGATCGGATGATTGAAGAATTTGCCGCAGCTGGTGCGGATATTATTACTTTTCACCCCGAGGCGAGTTTACATATTGATAGAAGCTTAGCGCTAATCAAAAGCTTTGGTTTAAAAGCTGGTCTGGTATTTAATCCAGCTACGCCATTAAGTTATTTAGAGTATGTGTGGGATAAAATTGACGTAGTCCTGCTAATGTCAGTTAATCCTGGTTTTGGTGGTCAAGCATTTATAGAAGAAATGTTAACTAAAGCTAAACAAGCCAAAAAACTAATTGACGCAGCAGGGCGCGACGTTATTTTGGAAATTGATGGTGGGGTTAAAATCGAGAATATTGCCCAAATTGCTGCAGCTGGTGTTGATGCATTTGTAGCAGGTAGTGCGGTATTTAACACCCCTGATTATGCTAAAACTATAGCAGCACTTCGCGCTCAGTTAAATTTATGCAATTAAGCGGGCAAAGTCTTACTTTTCAGCATTTTCTGATTGGAATTTTTGCGGTTGCCAATAATTTTCCGGCATTAGGTGCGTTTTTGCAAATTTGCATTGGGCTTGAGCGTAAAGATCAATTGCGATTATGTAAAATTGCAACTTTTTCGTCTCTAGTGGTGATGCTGGTTGCATTGGTGCTGGGACGAGGATTGCTGGATTTTTTTGGGATTTCAATCGAAGCATTTAGGATTGCTGGTGGATTATTACTTGGCGTTTCTGGTATGAATATGCTTAACTCCAAGCCTGATGATGAAGATCAGCCAGCTAAAGCTAACACTTATTCTAAAGTTATTTCATTAGCTGTGATACCGATAGCAATCCCTTTGACTACTGGGGCAGGAACATTTTCGACTATCATTATTTTTGCTGATGAGGTAGGGTATAACTGGCTTGAGTTTGGTTTATTAGTTGCAGCAATTTTGGTTATTACCGCAGCTATTTATTTTATTTTTAAGTATTCAATGAAGCTTTTGGATGTTTTAGGGCATACCGGAATGAATGTACTTATTAAAGTAGTTGGACTATTTACCTTAGCTTTAGGTACTCAGTTTATTCTAATGGGGATTTCTGCAGCTTTCCCTGCTTTGGGAATAAAGTAAATCTTACTAATTAACTATGTTATAATAATGTTGTAAGTCTTTCGGGGCGGGGCGTAATTCCCCACCGGCGGTGATGAGGTAGTGATACTTCTTAGTCCGTGACCCGTAGCAATATTCTGATATTGCTTACGGTGGATCTGGTGTGAATCCAGAGCCGACAGTTATAGTCTGGATGGGAGAAAGATAAGTGTATTTCAATGCTTTTATTGTATTGGAATTAGTTTTATACTAATGTCTATATCAATATTTGTATATTTTATCAATTCTTCTCTGTGATTAGATTGATAACCTTCTCCCTCTCCTCCCCAATATGTAAACAATAATATAAATATAGTTAAAGTAGTTATTTATAGGCTTTTAACGATGTTTAAACTTTGATTAATCTGGGCAATTTATTAATGTCAAACCATACTTATTATATGCAGCAAGTTTTGCAATTAGCGCGCATGACTCCACGGCAAACTTTACCAAATCCTCAAGTTGCCGCTATTGTGGTTAAGGATCAGCAAATAATTGGGGTTGGTACACATCTATTTGCTGGCGGACCGCACGCTGAAATATATGCACTTAATCAAGCTGGTGATAAGGCTGCTGGTGCTACTTTGTACGTTAATTTGGAACCTTGTGCTCACTTCGGGCGCACACCTCCGTGTGTTGAAGCGGTGGTTAAGGCTAAGGTTGCTAAGGTTTATGTGGCAAATTTAGACCCCAATCCTTTAGTTTCTGGTAAAGGGGTTGGGGCATTGCGTGCGGCTGGAATAGATGTTGAAACAGGGCTCTGTGAGTCGGAAGCAGTTGAAATAAATCGTGTTTTTTTTCATAATGTGCATAAGCAAATGCCGTTTGTTACTTTAAAAGCAGGAATGAGTTTAGATGGTAGAATTGCAACTAAACAAAATCACAGCCAATGGATTACTGGTGCTGAATCGCGTACAGATGCACATCACTATCGGGTAAATCATCAAGCTATTTTAGTCGGTGTAAATACGGTAATTACAGATAATCCAAGTTTAACGCCGCATATGCTTACTAATCCTGAAGCTTTGCCCATTCGTATTGTTTTGGACCATAATTTACGTACCCCACTTGATGCAAAACTTATAAATGATGGTGCAGCACCAACTTGGATTGTAACTTCTAATCCTGATGCTACGCTTCATCAGCAATATGCTGTGCGCGGAGTGAAAATTTTGCAAGTTACAGAGTTAGCTATAAAAACCGTATTAACTACACTATATCAAAATGGAGTCTGTTCCTTGCTAGTTGAAGGTGGAGAGCAAATTTATTCAAGCTTTATTGATTCGGGCTACGTTGATCAATTAGTTTGTTATTATAGCCCACAGCTAATTGGATCGACTCAAGCAAAGCATTTATTTGCCGGAACTGGTTTTGCAGATTTACAGAGCAATATGAAATTTAATATTAGTGAAGTGAAACAGCTTGGTAATGATGTAAAAATAGTTTGTGTTCGTGAGCATAAGGACGGTGTGTAATGTTTACTGGAATTATTGAAGAAATTGGTAGTATTGCCCAAATTAAGCGTGGTGGTAAAACCTTGGAATTAGTAATCAACGCCAAATTAATCATGAATGATATCAAACTTGGTGATAGCATCGCGGTAAATGGTGTTTGTTTAACCGTTACTCATCATACTAAAACTAATTTTAGTGTTGATGTAATGCCTGTGACATTTAATGCTACTAATTTGGCTGAGCTAAGTAATGGCTCTATGGTTAATCTTGAACGTGCCATGGCTGCCAATGGTCGCTTTGGTGGTCATGTAGTCAGCGGGCATATTGATGGAGTTGGTGAAATCATTGCTTGTAATCGTCTGGAAAACGCAATAGTTTATAAGATAAGCTTAGCGCCAGATCTTGCTAATTTATGTGTCGCTAAGGGATCAATTGCTTTAGATGGAACAAGCCTAACTTTAGTTGAGGTTGGTGAAAATTATCTAAGTGTGGCATTGATTCCGCATACCCAAAAAATGTCATTGCTAGGGCGTAAACAGATTGGTGATAGTGTTAATATCGAATGCGATATTTTAGTGAAACAAATGCAAAAGATGTATGCCAAGGCAGAAAAAAACTCCAAAATTACTAGTGGTTTTTTACTTGAGCATGGTTTTTTATAGGATTAATAAATGTTTAATACAATTGATGAAGCGCTAGAGGATTTACGAGCAGGTAAACTTATTTTAGTCTGCGATGATGAAGATCGCGAGAATGAGGGTGATTTAGTCGGATTAGCTGATAAAATTACTCCCCAATCACTTAATTTTATGATAAATCATGGCAAAGGGTTGGTGTGTTGCCCTCTAAATCAAGAGTACGCTGCTAGATTGGGCTTAAAACCTATGGTCCATGATAATCAGGATAATCACCAGACGGCGTTTACTCAGAGTGTCGACTATATAAGCAGTACCACAGGGATCAGTGCAGCAGAACGCGCTCTTACGCTAAATAAATTAGCTAATCCAGCAAGTAAACGTACTGATTTTCGCGAACCTGGGCATATCTTTCCACTAATTGCCAAAAATGGTGGGGTCTTGGAGCGTGCAGGACATACTGAAGCTGCGGTTGATTTAGCTAGATTGGCTGGTGCTAATCCGGTTGGGGTGATTTGTGAGATGATTAATGTCGATGGAACGATGTCACGTTTACCAGAATTGGTTCAATTTGCACGTGATTATGACTTAAAATTAATTCATATTCAGGCATTAATTACTTATCGGAAACGGAATGAGAAATTAATTCAGCGTGAGGCAGTAACAAAATTACCAAGCAAATTTGGAATGTTTGAAATGTATGGTTTTCGCTCTTTAATTGATAATCAGGAAGCAGTTGCTTTGGTAAAGGGGGCATTAAGTGCAGCGAGTCAACCATTAGTGCGGATACATTCAGAGTGCCTGACAGGAGATGGTTTTGCTTCTTTACGTTGTGACTGTGGTGAGCAATTAGCCGCGAGCCTTACGCGAATTGAGCAAGAAGGGGGTATTTTAATTTATCTACGCCAGGAAGGGCGTGGAATTGGGCTGCTTAATAAGCTAAAAGCTTATGCTTTGCAAGATCAGGGAATGGATACAGTTGAAGCAAATTTGCATCTTGGTTTTGCCGATGATTTGCGTGATTATTACCTAGCAGCACAGATTTTACGAGATTTGGGAATTACAAAAATTCGCTTACTCAGTAATAATCCGCGTAAACTAAATGCATTAGGTAGTTACGGAGTTGAAATTGTTGAACGACAAGAGTTAATTATAGCCGCAAATGCACTAAATAAAGATTATTTGGATACGAAAGTTACTAAACTAGGACATTTATTATAAAAGGAAATAAATCATGGTCTTTGAAGGAAATTTAATTGTTAGTAGCGGTAAATACGCGATTGTTGTTAGTCGGTTTAATGAGTTTATTACCAGTAAATTGCTTGGAGCTGCTGTGGATGGTTTGACTCGTCATGGGGTTGCAGAAAGTGATATTGATACGGCTTGGGTTCCCGGGGCGTTTGAGATTCCTTTAATTGCACAAAAATTAGCAGCAAGTAAAAAATACGATGCAATTATTACGCTTGGTGCGGTAATTCGCGGCTCAACTTCACATTATGATTACGTGTGTAATGAAGTAGCTAAAGGCGTAGCTAAAGTTCAGCTAGATAGCGGTGTTCCGGTAATCTTTGGTATCGTTACCACTGAAAATATCGAACAAGCTATCGAGCGTGCTGGTACTAAAGCCGGAAATAAAGGTTACGATGCCGCAGTTAGTGCGATTGAAATGGCTAATTTACTTAAAGGTATTTAGTTCTTAGTATATTTTGCCGCTTTGTTTTGATTGTATGATAAAATCGTTTAGTCATTGTACTATGAATGGTTTGCGGGCAAACCATTCCGATTAAATAATTATTTATTGTGGTTGTATAATTTAATGAAAAGAAACGTTAAGAAGTTGTTATTGCCACTAATTATTGCGTTGGGGCATGTTTCATTCAGCTACGCTGAAAATATAGATAATCTAGAATCAATGGCAATTGCCAATAAGGTTGGCGCCTTGAACGGTTCAACTCGTATGATGTGCGGGAAGGTTACACGCTGTAGCTTAACGCAAACAACTCAATTTTATACTAACCATAAATACCTTCCAGTTTGGACGGCAGTCGGGCGGATTAAGCCCGAAGCTGACAGTTTATTGACTCTATTGCGGCATAGTTACCAGGATGGTCTAAATCCATTTGATTACCATACCAAAGAGCTAAAAGAAATGGAACAGCAGATTAATGAAGGTTTACAAAGCACTAATAGTGTTGATCCTGGTCTATTGGCAGACTTTGAGGTGACGATGAGCGATGCTTATCTACTATACGTGCGTCATATGGAGCTAGGGCGCGTTGATCCATTAGTTAGTTATCCTGATTGGCAGGTTAGCCGTCGCTCATTAAATATACTCGATTTTTATAATCAGGCGATTGCGCAAAATAATTTAGTTACGAGCTTAGGTAAATTAACTCCAACTTATTCCGGTTATGCCGATTTAAAAGCTCAGCTAGCTAAATATCAGCAAATCGCTAGTGATGGTGGCTGGCAAACTATTCCTGCTGGCAAAGACTTAAAAGCTGGCTCTGTTGATAGCCGGGTTGAAATTCTACAAAAAAGATTAGCGGCAACTGAAGATTATAAATTAGATGATACTGATGAGCAAGCAGCAAAATATGATGATGACACCACAAAGGCAGTTAAGCAATTTCAACGTAATAATGGTTTGAAGGCTAGTGGTATAGTAGATAAGACGACGCTCCAATCCTTAAATGTATCTGTTGAAATACGGATAAAACAAATTCAGTTAAATATGGATCGACTGCGCTGGTTACCTAATAATATGGGTAATAAGTATCTAATGGTAAATATCCCAAGCTATTCTTTAGTGATAGTTAACGCTCAGCAAATTGACTTGGCTATGCCTGTTATTGTAGGTGGCGGCGGTAATAATAAAACTTGTGTAGTTAATAGTAAAATAACTACTTTAGAACTCAATCCATTTTGGGGGATTCCTAATCGGATTGCAACTAAAGAATATCTATCTAAAATTCAAAAAGATCCATCTTATTTAGAACAACATAATATCAGAGTTTTTAATCCACAAAATAATCAGGAAATTGACCCCACTGGAATTGATTGGCAAAGAGTCACTCAAACTAATTTTAGTTATTTTTTACGCCAGGATCCGGGTAAAAAAAATGCATTAGGTAAGCTAAAATTTTTATTTCCTAATGACTGTGGAATTTACTTACATGATACCTCGAATCCTAACCTTTTTGGTAAAAAAGCACGTAGTTTAAGTCATGGTTGTGTACGGGTTAGTCAACCCTTAAATTTAGCTGATTATTTAATTAGTTCGACACCAAATTGGGATGATGATAAACTTGAAAGCGCAATAAATACTGGCAAACATCGCTGGTTAAAACTAGCTGAACCACTTGAAATTCATATTGTTTATCAAACTGCATGGGTTGAAAGTAATGGACAACTACAGTTTCGGAATGATATTTATAAAGCAGATAATGTCGATTATCCGATTTATATCCCTAAATTAGCAAAGTAATAAAATATGGCGCCATTAATAGCACTAAAACAATTTGGAATTGAGCGTTTTAATAAAGAGTTGTTAAAATGTGATGAGTTGTCAATTAACCACGGTGAGCAGATCTTTTTAACTGGCGCCAGCGGTTCTGGCAAAACTAGTTTGGCTTTGGCACTAACTGGGGAATTATATGCTTCTGGTGAAATCAAATTTAATTATCAAGCCAATGATTTAGCAGCCAAAATAACTTTGGTTAAACAATTTTTTCATTTTAAAAGTAATTGTGGACTAAGTGATTTCTATTATCAGCAGCGCTATAATAGTTATGATGCTGATGATGCTCCAAGTGTTAGACAGACTATTAGTGATGCTGTTGATATCAATGACACTAAGACGCAACATCTTTTAACTCTATTAGGTTTTCATCATCGTTTGGATGCTGCCTTACTTCAGCTTTCCAGTGGTGAGCGCAAAAAATTACAATTAATCCTAGCTTTAGCTAAACCATCACAAATAATAATTTTAGATAATCCTTTAATCGGTTTGGATGTTGCTACGGTTGAGCATTTGCACAAATATATGGCTGAATTAGCCCAAGCTGGCGTTTGTTTTATTTTGATTGGTGATAGTCACACTATCCCTAAATTTATTACTCATGTTTTGAGTATTTTACCTAATCATGATTTAAATAAAACTAGGATAAATGATTACCATCCACAAACTACGCCTGTTGCAACAAGCTTTAATTATAGTAATCTGGAACTACCTGAATTTACCAGTGGGTTTGAAAATATTATAAAATTTAAAGCCGTAACTATCTCTTATGGTGAGAAAGTGGCACTGAATAATATTAATTGGCAAGTAATACCTGGTGATAAATGGTTAGTTAGTGGTGCTAATGGAGCAGGAAAGTCAACCTTGCTAAGTTTAATTAATGGAGATCATCCGCAAGCTTATGCGAATGAAATTTATCTCTTCGATCGTAAGCGTGGTAGTGGTGAAACAATTTGGGAGATTAAGCGTAATATTGGATTCATTTCGCCAGAGTTGCACTGGAATTTTGATGGTAGCATGACTTGTTTACAAACAATAATTTCCGGGTTTTATGATACTCCAAGTATGCATCGTAATCCAACTGATGAACAGATTAGTTTAGCTCAACAATGGCTATCTGGTGCTGGTTTGGAAAATTATGCCAATCAACGCTTTGCCAATGTTTCAAATGGGATACAAAGGATGTTATTGCTGCTTCGGGCAATAATTAAAAATCCACCATTATTTATTTTTGATGAACCTTGCCAAGGCTTAGACGACAACCAAACACAACAGTTCCTTGCGTTAGTGGATTATTTGTTTGCTGATAGTCAACACACGATTATTTATGTCAGTCACCGCGCGGATCAGATTCCTAGCTGTATTAAGCAACAACTAAATCTGGTTGGTGGTGTGGCAACAATTATATCCCAGTAGAGGGATTATAATCTGGCGCAGTATTGCTTTACTTCTTGATCAAGTAATAAGAGTTCTTCAATATGAGTAGGCGTTGTGGCGGCAAATTTTTCAATAGCAGTTTCAATCATTCGAGGGATATCATAAAACCCGTGTTCATTTGCCAAAAATTTAGCTACCGCAACCTCGTTAGCTGCATTAATAACTGCCGCGACATTACTGCTCTCATCTAGTGCGTCTAGTGCAAGCTTCAGGCATGGAAAACGAACATAATCCACGTCACAGAAGGTTAAATTCTTTAAATTAGTAAAATTAAGTTGCTTACTTCCTGAGCTAATTCTTTCTGGTGCAGATAGGGCATACGCAATTGGAGTTTTCATATCGGGTGTACCCAGTTGAGCAATAATCGAACTATCGATGTATTCAACCATAGAATGAATTATGCTTTGTGGGTGAACAACAACTTCAATCTGGGTTGGTTTAGCATTAAATAACCAATAAGCTTCAATTACCTCCAAGCCTTTGTTCATAAGCGTTGAGCTATCAACAGAAATTTTTTGTCCCATGCTCCAGTTGGGATGCTTGACTGCTTGTGCAGCAGTAACTTTACATAATTCAGCATATGGTGTATTTAAAAATGGCCCACCGGATGCGGTAAGTATGATTTTATTTACGCCAATTTGATCGAGGCTAGTATATCCATAGGGTAGTGCTTGGAAAATTGCGCTATGTTCGCTATCAACGGGAATAATCTGTGCATGATTAAATTTAGCTGTATCGGTGATAATTCTGCCACCAGCAACTAGAGATTCTTTATTAGCGAGTAGAATTTTTTTACCGCTTTTTGCCGCATGGTAAGTCGGAATTAGTCCGGCACTACCAACAATTGCTGACATAATCAGATCAACTTCGGCATGTGCTGCAAGATAGGCAAGGTCTTCAGATTTACATAATACCTGAGTGTTAGAATTAGCCTCTCTAAGGCGCTGTTGCAACGTCCTAGCTGCAGCATCACCATTAATGTAAGCATAGCTAGGATTAAATTCTAAACATTGCTGGTACAGTAAACTTACATTGTTATTGGCAGTCAGGGCAAATACGGAAAATTTATCAGGGTGTAGCTTAATTACTTCTAAGGTTGAAACCCCGATACTACCAGTTGCGCCAAAGATAACTATATTTTGCATTATAACATTCCACGAATAATGGCAAAGGCAATCGCTAATACGGCGATTAAACTATCAATTCGATCAAATACTCCACCATGACCAGGTAGAATTGAACCACTATCCTTAACCCCGCCAACGCGTTTTAACCAAGATTCAAATAAGTCCCCCGCAATACTAATCACAGTCAAGATGGCGGCAAATTTAAATGCCATTGAGTAAGTAATTAAATAATCAGCCAGATTAAAATATTTTAAGGCGACTAAGTAAATAATAACTAAAATCAAGCCACCAATTGCACCTTCAATGCTTTTTCCTGGGCTTATTCTTGGAGCAAGTTTATGCTTACCAAATTGTTTACCCACAAAATAAGCGCCGGTATCTGCGACCCAAGCAATCGCCATGATACTGATTAACTGCCATGGACCAAATAGCGCATGTAAAACCGTAAGCGCATAATATGCCGGGATAAATAATAAGCCACTAAAAACTGCAATTGCAAATTTACTAAAATGCTTGGGAGTAAAAATTAAAACTAATGGTACTGCAAAACACCAGGTTGCAACACTAACAATTCGAATGATTTGACTTAGGTCATAGTTGACTTGTCCGATGCATACCGCGATCAAGGTGTTAATAACCATACTAACGGCTATTTGTAGCTTGTTAAAGCGATACATTTTAGCTAATTCATAATTGGCGATTAAACATAATAGCCAGCATGAAGCAGCAAAAACCAGCGGTGGAGTAAAAAATATAGCAGCAACAGCCAAGAAAAATAAGATTAAAGCAGTAATTGTTCGTTGTATAAGCATAATTTTGATTTCTAAATTTGTTCAGAGATTTTGCCAAAGCGGCGCTCTCGGTTATTATACCACTCTATGGCTCGTTCTAGCTCGCTTGGCGTAAAATCTGGCCAATAAATACCACTAAAATAAAATTCACTGTAGGCTAATTGCCATAACATGAAATTGCTGATCCGACTCTCGCCACTAGTTCGAATTACTAAATCTGGATTTGGCATTCCATCCGTTAATAAATAGTAGTTAAGTGTCTCTTCAGTTATTGGTGATTCAGGGCGTTCAGAAATTATCCTGTTTATTGCCTGAATAATATCATATTGACCGCTATAATCCAGACAAATGCTAAAATTTAACCCTGTGTTTTGTTTAGTTTTATTCTCTGCTGCAAGAATACTCGTTAATAATGCATTATTAATTCGCGCGCGATCACCAATAAATCTAATTACTGCGTTTTTACTATGTAATTCATCAAGTTCTTTATCTAGGCGCTTGAGCATTAAACGCATCAAAAAACTAACTTCATCTTGTGGGCGATTCCAATTTTCACGACCAAAGGCAAAGACGGTTAGGTATTTAACACCTAAGTCATCACAATGATTTACAATGTTTTTTAGCGCATTAACGCCCTTAACATGTCCGGCAACACGAGGCAAAAAACGTTTTTTTGCCCAGCGTCCATTGCCATCCATGATAATTGCAATATGCTGTGGTACTTGTTTCATTTTTCTATCATCTAAACACATAAAATGCAATGCTTGAGAGCATTGCATTTTATAAAGTTAGCCAGGAGTTAAGATATGCGATTAAACAGTTAAAAGTTCTTTTTCTTTATCTGCAGTTAATTTATCAATTTCAGCAATATATTTATCGGTAAACTTTTGAATCTCATCCTGAGCACGCTTATCATCATCCTCGGTAATTTCTTTGTCCTTTAATTTAGCTTTAAGTTCACTATTACCATCACGACGCACATTACGAATCGCTACTTTAGCATCTTCGGCCTCATTTTTTACAACTTTAATCAGTTCTTTACGGCGCTCTTCAGTCAGTGCAGGCATAGGTACACGAACGGTATTACCATTAGTAGCTGGATTTAATCCTAAATCTGCATCACGAATTGCTTTTTCAATAACACCAGACATTTTAGCTTCAAAAGGCTGTACCGTTAAAGTGCGGGCATCACTGGCTGTTACAGTTGCAACTTGGTTGATTGGCATCATTGCGCCATAATAGTCGATTTGTACATGATCAAGTAAACCTGCATGCGCACGACCGGTGCGGATTTTTGTTAATGTATTTTTATAACTTTCCAAGCTTTTAGTCATCTTAGTTTCTGCTTGTTTTTTTATTTCACTTGTCATTTTTGGTGTAACCTATAAAGAAGTATTTACTCAGGCGGTTATTATAGTAAAGTTTACTAGTTTTGTCAAAGGGATATAGTTAAGTCTAAAGGCGTTTAAACTCTTTAATTGCTTTGGCGGTTTCTTTTTTACCATCACGCTCTTTTTCTGCTGCGCGTTTGTCATAAAGTTTTTTACCTTTAGCCAGCGCTATTTCAGCTTTTACGCGCCCTTTTTTATAATGCAAATCAATTGCAATTAAACTATAACCTTTTTGTTCGACTTTACCGATAAGTTTATCAATTTCCCGGCGATGTAATAGTAACTTTTTCAAACGCATTGCATCCGGATTAACATGGGTGCTAGCAGATAGCATTGGGGTTACCGTAAAACCAAGCAGCCAAACTTCATTATCTTTTATTTTGACATAACTGTCTTTTAATTGTCCGTGACCTTCTCGAATTGCTTTAACTTCCCAGCCTTCAAGCGCGATGCCAGCTTCAAAAGTCTCTTCAATCGTGAAATCATGAAACGCTTTTTTATTCCGAATTATACTCATGTTTTTTAAAACCATATCTAAGTTGAATGCGCTGTATTCTAGCATAAACTTGAGATTACGACATAAATTTCGGCGAAGGATGCGGAATTTTGCTAAAATCACCGGTTAATTGCAACAGAATTTTGCTTGAAAGAGATGAATAGTAATGGCGGAAAGTGCTAACATATTGACATTCCAGGAAATTATACTTAAATTGCAGGCGTACTGGGCGCGTGTTGGTTGCGTGATATTGCAGCCTTATGACAAAGAAATGGGAGCTGGAACCTCTCACACTGCTACTTTTTTGCGTAGCATTGGTCCTGAGCCATGGTTTGCGGCATATGTACAACCATCACGCCGTCCAAAAGATGGGCGTTATGGTGAAAGCCCTAATCGCTTACAACATTATTACCAATTTCAGGTGGTGTTAAAGCCATCTCCGGATAATATTCAAGAGCTATATCTTGAGTCATTGCGTGAACTTGGTGTTGATACGTTGGTGCATGATATTCGCTTTGTCGAAGACAACTGGGAAAATCCAACTCTTGGAGCGTGGGGGCTTGGCTGGGAAGTTTGGTTGGATGGGATGGAAGTAACTCAGTTTACTTATTTTCAACAAGTTGGTGGTTTAGATTGTAAACCTGTCCTCGGTGAGATTACTTATGGGCTTGAACGATTGGCAATGTATCTGCAAGGCGTTGATAGTGTCTATGATTTAGTCTGGGCGCGGACTTTGGATGGGCGTAATGTAACTTATGGTGATGTATTTCATCAAAATGAAGTTGAACAATCCAAGTATAATTTTGAACATAGTAATAGCGAATTATTATTTAACAATTTTAATAACTTTGAAAGTGAAGCTAAGCGTCTACTTGAAATAGAGTTAGTTTTACCGGGTTATGAGATGATATTAAATGCAGCACATGCCTTTAATATGTTAGATGCTCGTGGGGCGATCTCGGTAACAGAGCGGGCTACTTATATCGGACGAATTCGCAATTTGGCGAAATTAGTTGCTGAGAAATACTATGCTTCACGTGAGCAATTAGGTTTTCCACTAATTAAATCTGCAAACTAGGGCACACTGATGAAATGTCCTTTTTGTAATTATGATGATACCCAAGTCATTGATACTCGACTTAGCGATGATAAAATGATTGTTAAGCGTCGCAGAAAGTGTGTCCACTGTGATCGGCGTTTTAATACTTTTGAAAAAATTGAATTACAACTTCCTGCGGTGGTTAAAACAGATGGTTCGCGACAAGAATATGATGAATCCAGAATCCGCATTAGCTTTATGAAAGCATTGCATAAACGCCCGGTAGCAATGGATTTAGTTGATAATGCGATTGAAGCCATTCGTCAGCAAGTCTTAATGCATCATGAGCGCGAAATCAATAGCCGGGTGATTGGCGATTTGGTGATGGAACAACTATCTAAATTAGACAAAGTAGCCTATATTCGCTTTGCCTCAATTTACCGGAGCTTTAAAGATGTAACTGATTTTACCGATATTATTAAACAAGTAGACGATAAATAACGATAGGAAAATAAATACCATGTTAAAAATTTTGCAAAAAGCTTATGCTTTTGATGATGTTTTATTAGTACCGGCACATTCTGAAGTTTTGCCTAAAGATGTTAGTTTGACGACCAAATTAACGCGTAACTTAAATTTAAATATCCCGCTAGTCTCTGCGGCTATGGATACTGTTACGGAAGCAAGAATGGCGATCTCTTTGGCGCAAGAGGGAGGAATTGGTATCATTCATAAAAATATGACACCAGAACATCAGGCCAGTCGTGTTGCCAATGTAAAACGTCATGAATCAGGTATTGTAAAAGATCCAATCACGATTGGTCCAGATGCCAGTGTTCGCGAATTATTAGCAATTACACAACGGCGTAAAATATCTGGAGTTCCGGTAATTGAGCATGGTAAAGTAGTTGGTATCGTTACTAATCGCGATGTGCGTTTTGAAACTAATTTAGAACAAGCTGTACGTAATATTATGACACCGCGTGAGCGTTTAGTTACAATATTAGAAGGTGATTCAGTTAATTATGCCAAAGAACTAATGCATAAACATCGTCTTGAACGAGTTTTGGTGGTGAATCAAAACTTTGAACTACGCGGTTTAGTTACGGTTAAAGATATCACTAAAAATGTGGCTTATCCATTGGCAAGTAAAGATGATTTAGGGCGTTTGCGAGTAGGTGCGGCGGTTGGTAGTGGTGGTGACACAGAAGAACGTGTATCTCTATTGGCCGCTTCTGGGATTGACGTTATCATTGTTGACACTGCCCATGGACACTCGCAGGGGGTAATAGATCGTGTGCGCTGGATTAAAAATAATTTTCCGCATATTGAGGTTATTGGTGGAAATATCGCAACTGCTGCTGCAGCAAAATCTTTGGTTGATGCAGGAGCTGATGGGGTTAAAGTTGGAATTGGTCCAGGATCTATTTGTACCACGCGTGTGGTTGCTGGAGTAGGGGTGCCTCAATTATCAGCAATTGCCAATGTCGCCGATTATTTGGCTACCTCTGGAGTTCCGGTAATTGGTGATGGTGGGATCCGTTTTTCTGGTGATGTAGCTAAAGCTCTTGCTGCTGGTGCGGCTTGTGTTATGCTCGGTAGTATGCTTGCTGGTGCTGATGAAGCTCCCGGTGAAATTGAGCTTTACCAAGGGCGTAGTTATAAATCTTATCGTGGTATGGGATCGCTTGGTGCAATGAGTAAAGGTTCTGCTGATCGTTATTTTCAAGAAAAAGATGCTGGAAATGATAAATTAGTCCCAGAAGGGATTGAGGGACGGGTTCCTCACAAAGGTTCTTTAAATTCAATAGTTCATCAACTTTTAGGTGGTTTACGGGCATCAATGGGCTATTTGGGTTGTGCAACAATTGCAGATATGTATCGCTATGCAGAGTTTGTTGAAATTACTGCTGCAGGGATAAAAGAATCACATGTTCATGATGTGCAGATTGTTAAAGAAGCTCCAAATTATAATATTGGTAGCTAGAGTTAAATTGGTTTATTTATTTTATTAAATTAAATTTTAGATAGGGTTTAAAGATGTTTAATGTTGTTGAGAAACACCAGAAGGTGGTCAAAGGGATTATGATTGTGATTGCTAGTACTTTCGTGGTATGGGGCGTTAGCGGTTATTTTGGTATGGGTGGCGATGATGGTTATGTTGCTAAAGTTGGCAGTAATAAGATTTATTCGCAAGATATTGATCGGGCAATGGATCAGTCACAAGGTCAGCAGCCAGATAAAATGCAAGTGCTTTTTGGTCTGATTAATCGTCAATTATTATTAAATTCTTTTGATGACCATCATCTAAGTGTAACTACAATGCAATTGCAAGATGCAATTGCAGCAATTCCTGCATTTCAAACTGATGGCAAATTTGATATAAACAAGTATCAGGAATTTCTTAAACAACGTTATACAACTTCAGCTAAATTTGAACAAGATATGCAACAGCAAATTTTGATCAATCAAGAACTTGATTTCTTCAAGAATTCATATTTTACCGCGCAAACTTTTCAAGATAAATTTGCAGCGCTGCTAAGTCGTGAGCGTAATGTTTCACGTTATGTGATTGACCCTAAGCAGTTTTATGCCAAAATTAGTATTTCTGAAAGTGATATAGCCGCTTACTATCAGCAAAATATTGCTAAATATACTGTTGCAGAGCAAGTTAAATTACAATATATTCAATTATCTGCGGATAATATAGCAAAAACGATTAAGGTTAGTGATGCGGATGTGACTAAATATTTACAGGATCATCCAAATGCCAGCAATAACGAGCAAATTGATGTTTCACATATATTGTTTACGGTTGCGGCTGATGCAACAGCGGCTCAGAAAGCGCAAGTAAAGGCTCAGGCTGAAAAAGTATTAGCGCAAGTAAAAGCTAATCCGGCTGACTTTGCCAAGCTAGCAAAACAATATTCCCAAGATCCTGGTTCTGCTGCTAATGGTGGTGATTTGGGCTTCTTTGGGCATGGGGTAATGGTTAAACCATTTGAAGATGTTGCCTTTACCATGAAAAAAGGTCAAATTAGCGATTTAGTTGAAACTCAATATGGCTTCCATATTCTTAAATTAAATGATATTAAGGGTAATGACGAGGCTTCGAAGAAGGCGCTGGTAGTACAGCAGCTGCAAAAACAAAAAGCACAACAGCAATTACCAGCAATGATTGATCAATTGAATGACTTAACTTATAATAAGGCTGATTCATTGGAGCCGGCGGCACAAAAACTTGGAATTAATATCCAAAATAGTGACTGGGTAAGTAAAGGGGCTGCAGCTACAGGACTATTTGCTAATCCTAAATTACAAAAAACAGTTTTTAGTGACGAAGTGCTTAAACAACATCATAACAGTGAAGTTGTTGATTTAGGGGACGGTAGTTATGTGGTGGCGCGTTCTACTGAATTTAAACCAGCGACTATGACAGCGTTACAAACTGTTAAATCTCAGATCATTGATGCGTTAAAAGCACAACAAGCAAGCCAAATGGCTTCAGGACTTGGGCAACAAGATTTAGCTCAATTACAACAAGGTAAATTAAAACTTAATTTTGCTAATCCTGAAAATGTAACTTTACTTGGGCAAAGTAAAACTGTTGATCCAATGGCGGTTAAGCAGATTTTTGCAGCACCTGCAAATTTCCCTAGCTATACCGGAGCATTAGCGCAAGATGGTTCTTATGTTCTATACCAGATTAATAGTCAAGCTACAGATAAAGGCTTAGATGCACAAAATGAAAAAGTTGTTTCACAGTTAGCAGAGCAATACTCAATGATGAATCTAAATGCTTATGTAGGATCGCTAAGAAGTTTATACAAAGTAAATTATAAGCTTGATCGGGTGCAAAATACTGGTGGTGATCCTGCGCCAGCACAAGTAAGTCAATAAACACACAGCCACTTTCGGGTGGCTTTGTTAATTATTTATAGCCATGTGTTAAAATGGCTCTAGTTTTAGATTGAAGAATTATGACAAATCAACAAGTGGTAGATTGTTTATTAACTAATAATGGTTTTGATGCAAATTTTTTAAATGTACAATTAAATCAGCTCTCAAGACGAGGGATTGATTTTGCTGATTTATATTTACAAAATACGGCTAGTGAATCATGGGTAATTGATGAAGGAATTATTAAATCTGGAAGTTACGCAGTTAATCAAGGAATTGGTGTGCGTGCGGTATGTGGTGAGAAAACTTTTTTTAGCTATGCTAATGCCTTAGACCCACGCGTAATTAAAGATTTAGTTGATAATTTATACATTGAGTCGGTGAATAAACATAATCAAGGTTATTCAACCGTAAATAATAATGCGCTTAATCTGCACACTTTTGAAAACCCGCTCCAAAGTTGGGTGAGTTGCAAAAAAATTCAATTATTACAAAATATAAATCAAATTGCACGAACTAAAAACTATGTAACGAATGTTATTGCAAGTATTAATCTTGAGTATGATCAAATTTATTTGGCGCGGAGTGATGAGCAACATTTTAGTGATATTCGTCCGCTGATTCATTTGAGTATTACTATAATTGTCAATAAAGATGGCAAAATGGAACGTGCTGCTGCGGGTGGTGGCGGAAGATACTCTCTGGATTATTTTAGCATAGAAATGGTGACTAGTTATATTGAGAAAGCTTACACTCAGGCACAATTAAAATTGGAAGCAAAGCCAGCGCCAAGTGGTGAAATGCCTGTGGTTTTAGGAAATGGTTGGGCAGGGGTTATTTTACACGAGGCGGTTGGACACGGACTTGAGGGAGATTTTAATCGCAAGGGTAGTTCTGCTTTTAGTGGAAAAATTGGTCAGCAAGTTGCCAGTAAAGGTGTTACCGTAATTGATGAAGGATGCATTAGTGATCGTCGTGGCTCAATGAATATTGATGATGAAGGTAATCCAAGTTCGCGCACGGTCTTGATTGAAGATGGTATTCTCAAAGGTTATTTATTTGATGAATTAAATGCACGGCTAATGAATACTCACTCAACCGGTAACGGACGGCGTGAATCTTATGCCAGCAATCCTATCCCACGAATGACGAATACCTATATGTTGGGCGGCAATCATACACCTGAGGAAATTATTGCCAGTGTTGATTATGGTTTATTTGCAGAAAATTTTGAAGGTGGGCAAGTTGACATAACTTCGGGACAATTTGTGTTTAATGCATCGGTTGCGTGGGTGATTGAAAAAGGTAAGCTTGCATACCCCGTGAAAGGTTGTGCTTTGGTCGGAAATGGTCCTGAGTGTTTGCAACATGTAACAATGATTGCTAATGATCTGGCGTTAGATAGCGGTGTTGGTGTGTGTGGTAAAGATGGACAATCGGTGCCGGTTGGAGTTGGGCAACCTACAATGCGTTTAGACGGTGGTTTAATCGTTGGTGGTTAAATAGTTCCTAGAAAATAATGACGAAGTTTTATCTAAAATGATGCGCTTCGTTCTACATTTTAAGCGCCAAAGCTGCCAAAAACACCGGTAATTTATGATAAAATAACGCCAAAATTAGTTTATAAAGGATTGGGTTGTGGCAGGACATAGTAAATGGGCAAATATTAAGCATCGTAAAGCAGCGTCTGATGCGAAGAAAAGTAAAATTACCACTCGTATGGTTAAGGAAATCACTATTGCTGCCAAAATGGGCGGTAGTGATGTAGGTTCTAACCCGCGTCTACGTTTAGCGGTAGAAAAAGCCCGCGAGAATAATGTTCCTAAAGATAATGTAGAACGTGCAATTAAGCGAGGGTCTGGTGAACTGGAAGGCGTCGATTATGTCGAGCTACGCTTTGAAGGTTATGGTATTGCTGGCGCTGGGATTATTGTTGATTGTCTGACGGATAATAATACCCGGACTGTTGCAGAAGTTCGTCATGCGTTTAATAAATATCATGGAAACATGGGAACAGATGGCTGCGTATCATTCCAATTCAAGCATTGTGGTCAATTAATTTTTGCACCAGGCACAAATGAAGACGCATTGATGGAAGCTGCTTTGGATGCCGGAGCAGAAGATGTGATAACTAATGATGATGGTAGCTTGGAAGTAATTACTGCACCACATGATTACGTTGAAGTTAAAAATGCTCTTGAAGCTAAAGGATTTAGCGCAGAATTAGCCGAAGTTACAATGAAGCCAAATACGGAAACTGAACTAACCGGTGAAGATGCAAAAAAAATGCAGCGCTTATTAGATGCTTTTGAAGAGCTGGATGATGTACAAGATGTTTACACTAACGCAGTGATGAATGAAGAAGAGTAATCAATATACTTTGAATGCTCACTATCTGAGCTTTGATGTATATACTCTTAGCAATAATGATGAATGCGACGAGTATACCCACCTTTTAAACGGTGGGTTTGTTTTATGGAATAGTATTGAATGAGTTCAAGTTATATACAGAAATTTATCTTTGAGAATTTACCTGTCAAAGGGTCTTTAGTGGTATTAGACGATGCCTGGTTAACGATTGCGGAGCAAAAAATATACCCAGATGGACTTAGACAACTTTTGGGGAAGTTATTAGCCGCAAATGTGCTTTTAACCAGTAACCTAAAATTTGATGGTAAGGTTATTTGCCAAATTCAAGATAATCCACATTTTAATTTGGTTGTTAGCGAGTGTAGTAATCAATATCATATCCGCGCAACCGCCAAATTTACAGCCAAGGATGAAGCGATGCTTGATTACTCTAACTATTTACAAGAAGGGCGATTGGTAGTTAGTATCGATTCAAAGACGGAGGGTAATTTATATCAAAGTATCATTGCTTTTAATGGTTCTGAAGTTAGTGAAATATTGAATAATTATATGATACAGTCAGAGCAACTTAAAAGTTGGTTTTTTTTGGCATACACTGAAAACAAAGTGGTTGGTTTTATGTTGCAGCAGTTACCTGATACCCATCAGTTACATTTAGATGATATTGAACGAGTTTTTATGCTCGCCAGCACCTTAACTACTCATGAACTATTGCTTGATGATTTAGAACGTATTATTACTAAACTATTCAACGAAGATAATGTAGTTGTAATGCCACAACATCCGGTAACCTTCGCTTGTAGTTGTAGTCGACAACGCGTGGGTGAAATTTTACGCAACCTAGGTAAAGATGAGTTAACGACTTTAATTCGTGAACAAGGTAATATTTCCGTCGACTGCGATTATTGTAATACAGAATATCGCTTTACTGAATATGAACTTTCTCAGTTTATTCTTCAATTATCAATTGAAGATTTGGCGCCTATTTCTACCCAAATTAATTAAAGCATGAGACGTATATGGTAAAACTTTATTTACCAAATTTTTTTATCGTCTCATCATGTCGCGAGTCAGCCTCAGTATGTTGGTATTTCATCGTTGTTTCCAGCATACTGTGGCGTAGATTTTCTTTGACAACCCGAATATCGATTCCTGCATCCACTTGGTGTGTCGCTGAAGTATGTCGCATCCAGTGAGTTGATACTCGCGCAATCACAAAGGCACTTGCTGGATCATTGGCTTTAAGCTCATCCGCTAGGTTATTGCAAGTAGTTTTAATAATTTTATAGAGCATGGAGTCGCTAATTGGCTTTAATTTACCATATTTACTATAGATTAAGGGTAATTCAGTTTCTAGCGGATTAGGATATTCTGCTAAACCAAGTGACTTGCGATAACGAATTAATGCACTGAGCAGCTCATTCGGGACCGGTATTTCTCCGTACTTATTGCCTTTACCGACAACCTTTAACCACCATTGACTACGTTTACTTACAAAATCTGCCATGCGTGCATTGATTACTTCACTACGTCTGCAGCCAGTTAGATAAAGTAAGCTAAATATCCATCTTGTTCGTTCATATTCAAATTTACTCTTTGCATTATCTTGTGGTAAAGTTTCAATGAATTCACGCAGATAATCCCATTCACGAACAGTTAGGAAGCGTTCAACGCCATGCGGGACTTTGATTTTTTGGCGAATCAAACGGAAGGGGTTGCGTGTCAGATATCCTGCATCAATTAGGTACTGATAAAGACTACCTAAAATTTGTAAATTTAACTTAACACTAGAATTAGATAAACCTTTTACAAATGGTTTCCATTCCGGGTGCGTCCGTGGTTTTGATGGACCACACCAAAAGTCTTGTGGAGTTGGCATTTGTAAAAAATCCTGATATTCCTGAATTGCTTCACGGCTTACTTGCTTTAAACTAAGATTTTCATGCATTAACCACATTAAAAAACGCTCAGAACTTTGCCGATACGAAGTAAGAGTATGTTGGCTATGGCGAAACTCCATCAGCCATGTTCTGACTGCCTCGATATCATTGGTTGCATTAATACTACTATTTTGTGAAAATAATTTCACATCATCAAGCTGCTGTGCCACATTGTGGATAATTACGTTATTGTCGGTATTCATAAGAGCCCCATGCATTATTGAGTCGAATAAGTCGCATTTTATCATTATCAATAGTCTCGTTGTTATATAAATTGTATCCAAAAATTGACAACATTTGTTTGCTTTTTAGTTCATCATAACCATCTGTAATAGTTATGTTCTAAAATAAGACAAAGCTTATATATACTCGCCATCTTTGAACCTTGGAACTTTGTCACATCTCAAAAAAGACTCGTCACCTACTACTGAGAATACTACATTCTTATTTCGGGTTGATAATGCGAATCAGTTCTTTCAAAGATAAATGGCAATGTGCTATAATCGCGTGTATTAATAAGCCTGTTTTTATGAAATGAAACCACCAGAACTATGATAGCCAGCAACAGTATCAAACTTAATTCTGCTAATTTTGATTATTATATATTGCGAATTAGCCCGACAACCGAACTGGAACAAATTGCCAGTAAACTTGCAACCTTGCGTGAATTTGATGCTACTGGTAAATATTTGGTTTTAGAATGTGATGCTAAACCTGATATGAATCAATTCTCGACTCATTTGAGAAAGATTGATGAACTAGCGGCTAAATTTGCTTTAGAGGTTAAGTTTATTGTTGCGAATCAGTTTATTTCAGCGGATAAAATTGATGGGCGAGCTGTTGTAAATCTTCCCGCGACTATTCAGTCCAAGCCGATATTAAACCAAACTTTGTTGATTGAAGAACCTGTACGTAGTGGAATCAAAGTTGAAAATAATGGTGACGTAATTATTACTACTTTAGTTTCACACAATGCGGAGATAATCGCTAGTGGTAATATTCATGTATATGGTGATTGCCGAGGGCGGGTATTAGCGGGTAACGGTGGTAATAAAAAAGCCAAAATTTTCATTGCGCGTTTTAATGCTGAGTTAATTTCGATTGCAGGAATTTATCGGGTTATTGAAGATAAATTACCCGATAATCTACATAATAAAGCAGTTCAGATATTTTTAGATGAAAAAGAACGGCTAAATGTAATACCTTTAGCCGTGTAATAAAAAAATAGACAAATTTTTTGAAGTTATGATAATTAATGAGTATAAAGATGCGTGGCGGTACTAATCGCCATAAAATGCAATTTTTAGGAGCAAGTATGGCTAAATTGGCAAGAATTGTTGTAGTCACATCAGGTAAGGGTGGAGTAGGTAAAACAACTACTTCCGCCAGTTTTGCGACTGGTTTAGCTCTAAAAGGGCATAAAACGGTGGTAATTGATTTTGATATTGGTCTTCGTAATCTTGATTTGATTATGGGCTGTGAACGGCGAGTGGTTTATGATTTTGTCAATGTCATAAATGGTGAAGCAACACTCCATCAAGCACTAATTAAAGATAAAAACTGCGATAATTTGTACGTGTTGGCTGCTTCACAAACTAAAGATAAAGAAGCGTTAACGCAAGATGGCGTTGAAAAAGTATTGGAAGAGCTTAAAAAAGATTTTGAATTCATTGTTTGTGATTCACCGGCAGGGATTGAAATGGGTGCGTTTATGGCATTATATTTTGCCGATGAAGCATTGGTAGTAACTAATCCCGAAGTATCTTCAGTACGTGATTCTGATCGCATATTGGGGATTTTAGCTTCGAAGGCTAAGCGGGCAGTTGATGGGCGTGAAAAAGTTAAAGAGCATTTGATTATTACGCGTTATAATCCAGAGCGCGTCGAAAATGGTGATATGCTCTCAATTACTGATATTCAGGATATTCTACGAATCCCAGTTTTGGGTGTAGTTCCGGAATCAAAGGATGTTTTACAAGCCTCAAATACTGGCTCTCCTGCAATCAATTTAAGAGGAACGAATGTTTCTGAAGCTTATTTTGATTTGGTCGCACGATTTTTGGGTGAGGATAAGCCGATGCGTTATACTACGGCTGAAAAAAAAGGATTGTTGAAACGCATCTTTGGAGGAAACTAGCATGTCTTTACTCGATCTTCTCTTTGGGAAAAAGAAATCTACTGCATCAGTTGCCAAAGAACGTCTGCAGATCATACTAGCTCATGAGCGCTCAACACTTAATTCTAGTGGTGAAACAAATCATGCACCTGAGTGGCTACCTGACTTGCAAAAAGAATTAGTGGCAGTGGTTGCTAAATATATTAAAATTGATCAAGACGCACTTAAAGTGCATTTGGAAAAGCGTGATAATCTGGAGCTATTGGAAATTAACGTAACATTACCGGAAAAGGAAGAAAATAAATGACAGTTCAACATCATCAATTAATTATTCTTGGTTCAGGTCCTGCGGGATATACGGCAGCAATTTATGCGGCACGGGCAAATTTAAAACCAGTCATTATTACTGGGATGCAACAAGGTGGACAACTAATGACAACTACTGACGTTGAAAATTGGCCTGCTGAGCTACATGGCGAAGTACAGGGACCAGATTTGATGCAGCGTTTTTTAGATCATGCAACTAAGTTTGGTACCGAAATATTGTTTGATCAGATTCATACGGTTGAGTTAGCGACGAAACCATTTAAGCTAATCGGTGATATGGGTGAGTATAGCTGTGATGCCCTAATCGTTGCAACTGGTGCGTCAGCTAAATATCTTGGTCTGGAGTCTGAGCAAAAATTTATGGGTAAGGGTGTCTCTGGTTGTGCAACTTGTGATGGTTTCTTCTATAAAAATCAAGAGGTTGCTGTTATTGGCGGTGGTAATACTGCGGTTGAAGAAGCGCTATACTTGGCTAATATTTGCTCTAAAGTGACCTTGGTGCATCGCCGTGATACTTTTAAATCTGAAAAAATTCTGATAGATCGTCTGATGGCTAAAGTCGCTGATGGTAAAATCGTGCTTAAAACTAATGCGGTGCTTGATGAAGTTCTAGGTGATGCTAAAGGCGTAACTGGAATGAGACTTAAGTTTAATGATGGTAAGAGCGAAGAGTTGGCGTTAAGTGGTGTATTTATTGCGATTGGGCATAAACCAAATACCGATATATTTGAAGGAAAACTTGAATTAGAGCATGGTTATATCGTGACTAAATCAGGACGTACAGGATTCGCTACCGCAACTTCAGTTGAGGGGGTATTCGCCGCTGGCGATGTGCAAGATATGATTTATAAACAAGCGGTAACTTCTTCAGCAACTGGATGTATGGCTGCATTAGATGCTGAGCGTTATCTGGATCACGGTTAATCTAGAGAATTATGATGGCTGCTTCACGACGCTTGTCGATTCTAAGTGCGGGTTTTCTCGCACTTTTATTATCTTCATGTAGTTTACTGGGTACTAAGACTGTAACAAAGTCTTTAGTTACGAGTAAATATGTGGTAATTGGAGATAATGGCGTAATCAAAATGTCTGATGATGGACATATTTGGACTAACGATAACTCAAGTGAAAGTAATCTTTGGAATTCTTTAAATATTGCCAATGGACAGTTTATCGCAGTTGGTATGAATGGCGCGGTTAGCTATTCAGCAGATGCAATCAATTGGTCAGATGTGTATAGCCATGATCACCGGGTTTGGCTTTATGATGTTATTTTTGCTAATAAACGCTATGTTGCGGTAGGTATGGGTGGCATGGTTGTTAGTTCTACTAATTTACATGATTGGCAGCAAGCCAAGACTAATTCTAAATCATGGTTAACCAGTGTCAGTTATGGTAGTGGTTCTTTTATTATTAGTGGCGCTAATGGTACATTACTTAAATCACAGGATGGCTTGGCTTGGCAGCTTGAAAGTTCTCCTACACAAGAATGGCTAAGTACAGTTCGGTTTGTGAATAATAAATTTTTGGTACTTGGTTCAAGCGGTACAATATTAAGCTCCGCTACGGGTGAATCATGGCAGCTTTTATCTTCTCCAACCAAAGCTTGGCTTTATGGTATTAGCTATGGAGCCGGTCGCTATACTATTGTTGGTGAAAACTCAACTATTTTAAGTTCTGAAGATGGTAAAAATTGGTCAATTGTAAGACATAAACTAGCCAAAAATACCACCTTGCGTTCTATTATCTACGCGGATAACCAGTTTATTGTGGTTGGTGCCCATGGTTTGATTGCCACTTCACATGATGGTTTAATCTGGCAGAAACAACACTCAGAAACAACGCGAGGACTATATTCAGTTGTTCATTATTCTGACCAGATCAAATAAAGCCATAATCTTTTTGCAAAATTAATCAATGAGCGGCACCCCAATTATTTGCGGCTTTAACTTCAACTTCCAGCGGAACGGCTAATTGCGTTTTTTCATTCATTAAGCGTGCTAGATTGGCCATAACAATCTCAACTTCATTATTTGGTACCTGAAAGATTAATTCATCATGTACTTGCAATATCATTTTAGTTTGTAAATCTTCCTGAGCTAACCATTGATTAACATTGAGCATAGCGATTTTAATAATATCAGCAGCAGAGCCTTGCATCGGTGCATTGAGTGCTAAACGTTCTTCAGCCTGGCGCAGGATATTATTACCAGAATTAATGTTTGCCAGATAGATTTTACGACCATAGATGGTTTCTACATAGCCATCACGATGGGCAAATTTTTTGATGTTTTCCATAAAGGCACTCACGCTAGGGTACTGAGCAAAGTAGTTATCAATGTATAGCTTAGCTGCAGCACGTTCAATTTTTAATTCTTTAGCCAAACCAAAAACTGATTTACCATAGATTAAACCAAAATTAATTGATTTGGCATAGCGCCGTTCATCTTTGCTAATCTCTTCAATGGGTTTATGAAAGATTTGGCTAGCTGTGGCTAAATGAATATCAGCTCCGCTATTAAACGCAGCAATCAAGTTTTTATCCTGACTGATGTGGGCTAATATTCTAAGTTCTATCTGTGAATAGTCGGCACAAATTAGCTGACAGCCATCTGGTACAATAAAACACTCACGAATTGCTTGCCCATAGTCACTCCGTACTGGAATATTTTGTAAATTGGGATCCTTGGAAGATAGTCTGCCGGAGGTTACAATAGTCTGCTCAAGTGAAGTATGAACTAATTGCTCGCTATCTGCATATTCCGGGAGTCTATCAATATAGGTATTAAGGAGTTTATTTAGATAGCGGTATTCCAGCAATTCATCCGCAATGCTAAAACCAGCAGCTGCTAAAATGGATAATGATTCTTCATCCGTAGAATAGCCACTGGTATTTTTTTTAATTCCATTGGTAGGTAGTTTTAATTGATTGAATAAAATATCCTGAAGCTGCTTAGGTGAATTGACATTAAAGACGCACTTTGCCTGCATTTGAATTGAATCTTCCAACTTACGCAATTTATCATGCATTTCCTGTGATAAAAGCTTTAAACGAGTAATATCAATTTTCATCCCGACTTTTTCCAGCTGAAATAATAGTCCGGCAAGTGGTAATTCCACTTGTAAATAAAGCTTTTGTTCTTCTTGGCTTAAAGATAAAAGAATATTCTGGTGCACTTCCAATATGTTTTGTGAGTTAGCGGTGATAAAAGTTAGCTTTTCTTGTGCTCCGAGAGTACTAAAGTTAATTCGTTTGGCGCCTTTACCTAAAAATTCAGCATAACTTTGACATTGAGCTTGAGGAATAATACGGTTAATGATTGAGGCTAAATCATTAGTTTGTAGTGAGTTTTGAATATAACTAGCAAGTTGCAGATCTCCAGTTACTGAATTTAGACTGATATTATATTGTGCTAAGATATAAAGTTGTTTTTTATAATCAAAACAGATTTTGGGTAATTCACTTTGCCAGTATTTAGCTAAAATTAATAACTTTTGTTGAGTTTCGCTATCATCTGCAAAAAGTAATTCTTGAGTATTTGTATTAGACAGCTCAATTAGATAAAGGGTAGTGTTGCTGATGATTGCGACGGCACACAGTTGTGAGCTTGTGTTGCTATTATCATCAAGATAAATATTAAACGCAGTTTCTTTAGCTTCAGCAATCAGCATGCTAATCACGCTTTGTAGTTCGGCTACGGTTTGTATCTTAGCAATATGCTTATTTTGTGGTGCAGGCGCTATGTTTTGCTGGTAATCACTGTTCGCATTACTCGAAAATAGATCGCTATCTTCTTCTATTGAGTCGCTGGTAGTGCTTACTATGCTACTTGAGTTACTAACGAGGGAAGCAGTCGCTGGTGTAATTGTTGCAAGTTGTGCTTCTGCTTCTTTTAACCAGGTGCGGAAATTTAATTCACGGTAAACCTCAGCAAGTTTACTCCAATTCGCTGATTTTAACCGGAGATTTTCAAGTCTATTAATATCATAACTATCAATGTTAACCTGACAGTCAATTGTAATTAGTTTTTGTGCGGTTGGTAGCCATTCAATTGCCTGACGGAAATTTTCGCCAACCACTCCGGATAGTTTCTCTTGATTGATGATTAAGTTAGCGATTGAGTCAAATTCTGTTAACCATTTTTGTGCAGTTTTAGGGCCGCATTTATGTACACCTGGCACATTATCAACACTATCGCCAATCAGCGAGAGGTAGTCAATTATTTGATCAGGGCGCACGCCAAATTTGTCAATAACTCCATGATGATCCAAGATTTCATTAGTCATGGTATTTACCAAAATAATCTTATCATCGACAATCTGTGCAAAATCCTTATCGCCAGTTGCAATTAAAATCTGGTAACCTAATGCTGCGTATTTTTTAGCAATAGTTGCAATTACATCATCGGCTTCGACGCCATCTTGGATAATTACCGGAATCCCCAGATCTGCGATTAATTCATGGATATATGGGAATTGAACTTTGAGCTCATCTGGCGTTTCGCGGCGGTTGGCTTTGTATTCAGGATAAATTTCGTCTCGAAAAGTTTTACCTTTGGCATCAAAAACACAGACCCAGTTGGTGGTGGTATATTTCTTCTGCATTTGTTTAAGCATGTTAACAATGCCATAAATTGCATTGGTTGGCATTCCATTCGGTGCGCTTAGGTTTTTAACGGCGTAGAATGCGCGAAAGATAAATGATGATCCGTCGATAAGTAAAATTGTCTTATTCATGTTTGGGTGTTTCTTTATTAGATTCGAAGCTGATCTTATTTTATTTGGGTTTTATTTGATGTATGGTGGGGCGTGTCGGATTCGAACCGACGACCAACGGATTAAGAGTCCGCTGCTCTACCAACTGAGCTAACACCCCATAGAGACGTAATTTTAGCATGTGAGTAAATTTATGTGCGACTTTAATCTGCACCATAGCACTAAAATGGGACAAATTGAAAGTACTCTTTATTAAAAACCATCTCTAAAGTCTAATTTAAACAAGCAGCCCCATGATTATCTTTTCTTAGAGTTTCGAGCCTGTCCGAGTATAGTATAATTATGCGTTATTCTTTTTATAAAAAAATTGAGGTTTTAACTTATGGCACAAAATGAATTGATTTCTGCATATCAGAATTTAGATCCATTACGTAAACGAATTTTACAGGTGGTTGCATTAGCTTATCGTGTACCAACTGAACGTTATTATTATGGTTTTGATATAGTAAATTCTCATGGTCTATTTCTAAAATCATTATTAACACAATTGTCAGTCGATAACAAAGGTAAAGTCGTTACTGAAAAAGAGTATAAGCTATTAATAAATAGCTTGATAAAAGAGAAATTTTTATTAAACCGTCATGGTGATTGTGAGATTAATTTTGTGTTTTATTTGTGTAAAGAAGCTCTAAGTCCTGAAAATATTAAACAGTCGCTTCCTTTGATTAGCGAGAATATGAGTTTCAACTCAAAAGTTAAATTTAATAGTTGGCATAAATTTAATCTCTACGATGAAACCACAGTCTCACATGATGATATGCGACTCTTGAACATTGCAATTCATACCAATGATGTGAAAATTTTTGAAGCGACTTGGAATGAAATGCAACAGCTTCAGGTTTTAACTATGTTTCGTCATTTATTTTATCGGGTTACGCTAGATGATGAATGGGTAAAATCACGTTTGGCGATTTATCAACAGATTTTGTGCGTGGTTAAATTAACTAGCGACGTTGGTTATGCTGCAGATCAGGTAAAAGATTATGATTGTTGGGTTAAATTATTTTTAACACTACCACAGCCCAAAGAGCGCAAAAACTTTCCACTATTAAGTGCGCAATTAAATCAACTAAATATTCATTATGCGAATTATTCAATTATCGTGGGGCAAGAGACTAGCAATCAATGGGCAAAAAATTTTAGTGCTGCTCGTGAGTCATTAATCTTGGGTGAAGCTATTGATGCAGTTAAGAAATTTGAGTTATCAATTCGTGAATTTAGTACATTCGCGCCGCGTGATCATTGGTTTTGGCTAAGCGATGCGAGCATTTTATATATGATTGGCTTAATTCGTAGTGGCAAGGTAAGTAAAATTGCGTCAACAATTGTTAACCGTCTGGATAAGCAACCACATTTGCAGGTGCTTACTATCATATTTGCGGGGATAAATTCGCTGGTTAATAATGATCTGGAAGCTGCCAAACATTATATTGCAATAGCTCGACCATTTTTTCTAAATTTGGCAAGTACTAACTTACGTAATATTACCGAATACGCACTTTACAGTTGGCTATGTTTATTAGTGACGCCAGCGGAGCTTAAATGGGATACAGTTAAACATTATTTCAAAATATGTCAGGAGCAAAATTCCCCATTAGCTAAAACTATCTATAGCGAACTAATTTTAAATCATGAGCCTGATAACACGGCTGCGCAAGAAGCATTAAAACACTCTCCATATAATGGTTTGAATTTATTAGAACTAGTTTCGATAAAAAAAGAATGGGAATATACGGTTGATAAATTAGCTGCATTACTTGCAACTAATGACGATGCTAAGGCTAAGAAGATTGCAGGCGCGGATAAGCGGTTAATTTGGCTGTTAGATCCACTCAAAAGTGAGGTTGTGGTATTAGAACAGCAAGCCAAAAAAAATGGTGGCTGGACTGGTGGAAAAAATGTTACTACTACACGCCTAGCCAAGCGAACCGATCTTGAGTATATTACACCGCAAGATAATGCGGGGATTTTTGCGCTCGAGCCAGACCCGTACCGTAAGAATAGTTATATTTGGAACTACTCACGCCTATTACTAAATTTGGTGGGGCATCCTAATTTGTTTGACTATAATAATCATGAGCTTCAGCTTGAGTTAATCAAAGATAATCCGGAATTGATTGTTAAATCAACTAAAGATGGATTTAAATTACAGCTTTCACATATTGCTAAACAAAGTGGGATTGGCATTGAAAAAATTAGCGCGAGTAAATATAAATTGATTGAGTTTGATGAGCAAATGGTTAATCTTGGGCAATTGATCAATAAAGGGGTTACACTTCCAGTGGTAGCCAAAGATCGTTTATTGGATATTGTGTGTAAAACGAACCCAAATCTAAAAATTAATGCGGATATTGTCGATGAAAATTTACCGACGGCTGATGCTAATAGTACGCTGCATGTCCAATTAACTCCGAGTGGGGAAGGGTTGTTACTTAATGTGTTTATGCGTCCGTTTGGAACTAAAGGTGGCTATTATTTACCAGCGCAAGGTTTGAGCGCGCAAGTAACGCAGGATAATAATGGTAAGCCAGTTAAATTAGTGCGTAAATTTAAGCTAGAAACTAGCCAATATAATGAGCTAGTTGATGGTTGCCCAATTCTAAATTTAGCTCAGCTAAGTAATTATGAATGGGACTTTGATGACCTTGAGCAAGCTTTACAGCTATTATCTGAGCTTCATACATATAAACAACAGGGGCATGCACTAAATATCGAGTGGCCAAAAGGTGAATCACTGAAATTCAAGGGAAATTTATCTACTCAAGGTTTGAAAATCAAGATTAAGAGTCAGCAACAATGGTTTGAATATGATGGCGAAATTGAGATTAATGACAATGAGGTGCTAAATTTAAAAACATTATTAAGCTTACTGGATGGAGACAATGGTAGTCGTTTTGTTAAGTTAGAAGATGGGCAATTCGTGGCGCTTACTGAGAGTTTTAGACTGCAATTAGCAGAATTAAAAACGATTAGTGAGGGTGATAAAGTCTTTAACTTAGGTAGCGGAGTTTTGGATGATTTGGCGAGTGAGGCAAATGAGGCTAAAGTTGATAAAAAGTGGCAAGAGCATATTAAAAATGTTCGGGCAAGAAGCCAGTTTACGCCAGTTCTTCCAACTACTTTGCAAGCTGAACTTCGCGATTATCAATTAGAAGGATTTAATTATTTATCGCGCTTGACTAACTGGAATATTGGTGCTTGTTTAGCCGATGATATGGGATTGGGTAAGACGGTGCAGGCAATTGCCTTATTGTTGGAACAAGCAGAATATGGTCCAAGTTTGGTAATTGCGCCAACTTCAGTGTGTTTTAATTGGGTGGATGAGCTGAATAAATTTGCTCCAAGTCTAAATGTTTCACTACTTCATAATGAGAATCAACGCGAACAATCAATTGCTGGGGTCACTGCTGGTGATGTGCTGGTCTGTAGCTATAATCTTTTACAATATGAAAGTACACCCCTGCAATCCCAAGAGTGGAATTTATTGGTTCTTGATGAAGCCCAAAATATTAAAAATCACACCACCAAGCGTTTTAAAGCAGCCTGTGAACTAAATGCCAAACGCCGAATTGCTCTATCTGGTACGCCGATTGAAAATCATCTGGGTGAATTGTGGAGTTTATTTAGATTTTTAAATCCGGGCCTATTAGGTAGTTTAGATAAATTTCAGAAGAAGTTTATTACCCCAATTAGTAATAAAAATAAGATTGCCAAACAAACGCTAAAAAATTTGATTCAACCGTATGTGTTACGCCGGACGAAAACTCAAGTATTGAGTGAGTTACCACCAAAAATTGAACAGTCGATTTATGTTGAGCCAAGCAATGAAGAAATGGCATTTTATGAAGTGGTAAGGCAAAGAGCATTGGCTAATATTGCCAACTTAAATGCCGATGAAAATAAACGCTTCAGTATTTTGGCAGAGATTACCCGCTTACGTCAGGCTTGCTGCCACTCATCACTGGTTGATGAAAATATAAAATTAGAAAATAGTAAACTCACCGCCTTTTTAGAATTAGTGCAGGAATTAATCGAAAATAAACATAAGGTCTTGGTATTTAGTCAATATGTGCGTTATCTAGAAATCGTCCAGCAAACGCTACGTGATAATAAGATTGACTATCAGTATATTGATGGTTCAACAGCGATTAATCAACGTAAAACTGCCGTGGCAGAATTCCAAAGCGGTAAAGGTGGCGATGTCTTTTTAATTAGTCTTAAAGCTGGTGGTACCGGGCTTAATCTTACTGCGGCGGACTATGTGATTATCCTTGATCCATGGTGGAATCCGGCGGTTGAGGATCAGGCGGCTGATCGGGCGCACCGGATGGGGCAACAACGTCCGGTTACCGTTTATCGCTTGATTATGAAAAATTCAATTGAAGAAAAAATTATTCATATGCATAAAGATAAGCGTGATTTGGCTGGTGATTTATTATCTGGTCAGGATGTGGCTGGAAAATTAAGCGAAGATGATTTAATTAATCTGATGAAACTCTAGGGAGCTAAGATGTATTTATTTTGTTTTGCAAAAAGAAGATGAATAGATTAAAAATTAATTGCTTATGATATTGTGAGGTTCGTTGGATATGAGTTTAATTGAGCAAATTGCACTAGGTGAAAGTAAGACCTTGGAATTAAAACAGGAGTTACCAAGTTCAGAACAAATTGCGAGAACTATACTTGCCTTTGCGAATACCAGTGGTGGTAAGCTGGTGATCGGTGTTGATGATCAGCGGCAAATTATTGGTATTGCCACCGATGATATTTTTGCGTTGCAAGATAAAATTACTTCTATGATTTTTGATGGCTGTCATCCAAATATTTTACCTGAAATTTATACAATTAATCATGAAGATAGGTTATTGCTGGTTATCGAAGCATTTCGTGGTAATTTGTTACCCTATTATCTTAAAAAAGATGGTAAAAATAATGGTACTTATATACGGATTGGCGCAACGAATCGCAGAGCGAGCTTAGAAAATATTATTGATCTAGAGCGGCAACGGCTTAATTTAGCTTATGATGAAGAAATTAATTACGATGTGGAATTTTCAAGTTTGGATTTAGCGCCACTGGCGAAAGTATTTAAAGAGCAGGATAAGAGCCTAGATGAGCAAAAATTGTTTAGCTTAAAGTTGGCAAAAGAGGAAAATAATGTATTGTATCCAACAAATGCGCTTTTAATCCTGCTCGGTAAATTCGAGCATTGTCAAGTCAAATGTGCCCGCTTTAAGGGTACGACGATGGATGTATTCATCGATAAAAAAGAATATAGTGGTGATATGTTTTCTATTTTGGAGTATACACAAAATTTTATTTTAAATCATATTAATTTGCGCGGTGAAATAAGCAGTCTGTATCGTAAAGATACTTATGAAATACCACCTGTTGCACTACGCGAAGCATTGATTAACGCGCTGATACACCGTGATTATACCAATGGTGGGCGTGATATTAAAGTTGGTGTTTATGATGATATTGTGAATATTGTGACACCGGGTGGTTTTCCAAATACGATTACGGCTAGTGATATTGAAGCTGGACGCAGCGAAGCACGCAACAAGGTAGTTGCCAATGTTTTTAAAACCTTGGGCTTGATTGAGCAATGGGGGAGCGGAATTAAACGGATTAAATCCAGTTGCTTGGAGCATGGTTTATTTATACCACAAATAGTTGAGAGTGGGGATTTTGTTGATGTTGAAATCTATCGTCCATTAAACCCGATACTATCCGATACTAAGAAAGTATCGGATAGTATCGGGTTTAATGGTATAGTATCGGAAGCCGATAATCACAACGAACAAGAGCAGTTAATTATTAACTATTTGCGTAGTAATAACCGAATTACATCAAAGGGTGTAGAATCTATTTTGCTGGTTAAAGAGGCTAGAGCAAGAAGATTGCTAATGACTATGGTTTCGCAAAAAATTATCTCACGTAAAGGTAGCGGGCCCAAGACCTATTATGTTTTATATGAGGTTAGCAATGCCAGCTAATCATAAAATAAACCTAGTGGAATTTAGACAGGCTTTTATGCTAATATACTAAGTTGATTGATAAATAATTATTGTTTTAGGAGCAAGTTATGAATGATAAATCTCAAATTTCATTAAAAAATACTAAAGAACAAATACTAGCTGCATATAATGAAGCTTTGGAATTGGTAAAGAAAAAAAGTCAGGAAACACCTGCACAGCTACAAACTAAGCAGGAAAAACAAAAGCAGGTTGATGAGGTAAAATCAACTGGTTATGAACAAATCGTTAATCAGCTAGGCGAATTAAAAGCTAGCTGCACCAATTCGATTGACGAATTTATGCAAACTATCGGTCGTGAGTTTGAGCGGTTTAACAAATTGGAAGCTGCGATTAATTTGGAGCAACAACATTTAGATTCCTTATATAGTATAAAAACAGAGTCCGATACCTTGTCTGCGATAATGCTTGCCCATCAAAAAGAAAAAGATGATTTTAAATCAAAAATGTTAGATGATGAGATTGCTGGGCGCAATAAACTCAGTCAATTAGAAAATGACTACAAAGAGCATAAAGCGGAATTGGATAAACAGCGCAAGCGTGAAGAGGAGGAGTATACCTATAATTTAAATCAAACACGTAAAATAGATAAAGATAAATACGAGCAGCAAAAACAAATTGCACTGCAAGAGATTACGCTTAAAAAGCAGGAGCTTGATACTCGGGAAAAAGAACTAGCTACTAAAGAGCAAGAGTTTATCTCATTGCAACAGCGTGTAACTAATTTAGAGCAAGAAATTAATGTTAGAGTTGCGGAAGCTGAAGCAGTCACAACTAAAACGCTGCAAACTGAGTTTAAATATACACAAGCACTGACTGAAGAGCAAAATAAACGTAATGTAGAATTATTACAGCAGAAAATTGAGCTCTTAGAGCAAAAAAATACCGAGCAAGCCAAGGTAGTTGAGGCTCTAAATAACAAGTTGCAACAGGCACAAGAACAGACCCAAAGCATAGCCCATAAAGCATTGGAAACCGCTGCGCAACGTTCAATCTACATTAGCCCCAATGAAATTAGTAATAAGGCATAAGTGTAACTAATTTATATTGTGCATATAACCATAAACATGTCATCCTCGCCTATGCGGGGATCTATCTATAATATAAAAACAGATGGTTATAGCACATGGATTCCCGCTTCTTTTGTAGTGTTGTGTTGATTACAGGCAGAAATTACAAAGTGCGCAATATCGGATTATACGTTTCAGACTTGAGTGGCGTTGGTGTAAAGAAAATACCGTAAATATGGTAAAATTTACCAATAAAATCTATTTATAAAACAATGGTGGCTATGAATATCACTCAAATCGAACACAATATCAAAAAATTACTTGAAAGCTTTAATCAAGATACATTTATCTATGACCTACTACTGGCATACGGATTACCTAAAGCATCAATCAGCCGTCTGCAAAAAGGTAGTCTGAACCTCTCTAAAAATGAAGCTGAAATACTCTGGAAAAAGAAGCTGTTTTTTAAAGTAGTAACGACAGATGAGCTCTATAGCACTACCGATAGCTATAAAAATCAACCTGATTTAATCAAACACGATCCACGATTTATTATCATAAGCGATTATCAGCAGCTACTAGCCATCGATACTAAAACCTTTGAAACTCTTGATAGCAAAATCACTGAGCTGGATAAATGCTTTGATTTCTTTTTGCCGTGGGCGGGGATGGAAAAAGCTACTTATCAAGGTGAAAACCCTGCGGATGTTAAAGCTGCCGAAAAAATGGCAAAACTCTTTGATGAGATACGCAAAGATAATCCCACACTCACCAGCAAAGAACAACTGCATAGTCTAAATGTATTTTTATCACGGTTACTATTCTGTTTTTTTGCCGAAGATACCGGGATATTTGAAGCCAAACAGTTCACCAATGCGCTAAAAAATTATACTCAGCCCGATGGCTCAGATTTACATGAGTACCTCGCTAAAATTTTTGTAGTAATGAACCAAAAAGAGCGCAATGAGTTACCTGACTATATCGGCAAATTTCCCTATGTCAATGGTGGCTTATTTAGAAATAATCACCCAGTACCGCAGTTTAGCTTCAAATCACGCCAATTACTCCTTGAAAATGGTGATCTTGATTGGTCGGTAATTAATCCTGATATATTTGGTTCAATGATGCAGGCGGTAGTGGATAGCGCACAGCGTAGTGGTCTTGGGATGCACTATACCTCGGTACCCAATATCATGAAAGTTATTGAGCCGTTATTTCTCAATGATCTCAAAGAAGAATTTGAGAAATCACAAGATAGCAAATCTAAACTAGAAAAACTACTTGCCAGAATCGCCAAGATCAAGATTTTTGACCCTGCTTGTGGTTCGGGTAACTTCTTGATTATCGCCTATAAAGAATTACGTAATCTTGAAATAGCCATCATGCAGCGCATTGATGAGCTAACTGGTAAACCATCAATGATGTTTTCACAAATCCATTTGAGTAGTTTCTATGGGATTGAAATCGATGATTTTTCCCATGAAATAGCCAAATTATCATTATGGCTGGCTGAACATCAGATGAATCTATGCTTTGAAAAAGAATTTGGCAGAACACTACCAGCTTTACCTCTCAAAGATAGTGGTAATATTGTCTGTGCTAATGCGTGCCGTATCAACTGGGAGACAGTTTGTCCCAAAACTCCAGATGATGAGATTTATGTGTTGGGTAATCCCCCGTATTTGGGGTTTAATGAGAGAAATAAATTAGGTAGTTCAAACGAAGATATGGAGATTGTATTTGAAGCACTAGGAAATGTTAAACGCCTAGATTATATTTCATGTTGGTTTAAATTAGCTACAGATTACATACATAACACTGTTAATAAATATGTATTTGTTTCAACAAACTCAATATGTCAAGGCGAGCAGGTTGCAATGTTATGGCCGTATATATTTCAAAATAACCAGGAGATATTTTTTGCTCACCAATCTTTTAAGTGGGGGAATAATGCAAAATTAAATGCAGGGGTTACTTGTGTAATTATTGGCATTCAAATGAAGTCTGTATCTACTAAATATATATATCAGCATAACCAATCTATTACAGTCAGCTATATAAATCCATATTTAACAGGTAGTAGAATAACATTTATTTCACCAAGCACAAGCTCTATTTCGAACCTGCCAACAATGATACTCGGTAGTAGCCCCATTGATGGCGGGCATTTAATGTTGAGCATACATGAGGTGAATGAAATCTTACTTAATTATCCAGAAGCTAAAATATTCATTAAGTCTTACGTAGGTGGTGAAGATATATTACACCGCAATAAAAGATTCTGCTTATGGATTGAAGATTAACAATTGGAAACGGCATTAAAGATTCCACCGATCAAATTAAAAATCGAAAAGTGCAAAAATTATCGAACAAGTGGCGGACGTGATGCGAAAAAAGGGATCAATATTCCACATAGATTCTTTTATAAAAAATATCAACCAGATGAATCTTTAGTTATTCCGATGACAAGCACCGAAAATAATCTTTATATACCAGCAAGTCACCTCACAAAAAATACAGTACCTAGCAATGGCGTATGTGTAATTTATAACCCACAAATTACGCACTATGGAATTTTGTCTTCAAGAATGCATTATATTTGGGTAGAAAGTGTTACTGGAAAGTTAGAGTCTCGAATTAGGTACTCAGTAAACTTAGCATATAACACCTTTCCATTCCCCAATATAAGTGAAGATCAAAAAAAACGCATAGAAATGTATGTTTTAGAAGTTTTAGATATGCGTGAACGACATTCTGAGAAAACCCTTGCTGAGCTGTACCACAAAGACAAAATGCCAAATGGCTTGCGCCAAGCTCACCATAATCTAGATATTGCGATAGAACAATGCTACCGCCTTAAACCGTTTGCCTCCGATGAAGAGCACCTCTTTACCCTCTACGAGCAAATGACTGCAAAAGGCTCTAAATAATGCAACGTAAAGTTTTAGAGTTAGCTAAAAAATGCGATGACGTCATTATTACTAATGATCAAGATAGGATTAATAAGCAAATTGTTAGTTGTTTTGAAATGATAGATAGTCTATCCGATAAGAATGAAATAGGTTATATCTATTATTGTATCGGTAATTTATATGCCACACTAGGCAATCATGAAATCCAAGCATTGAACTCGTTTAGGTTAGCAAAAAAAAATATTTCGACTAATAGATTTGATCTTTATGACCTAATTTGTCAAATAGAAACAAATGAAGCTAATCAACTAGCAAAAATGGGAAGATTAATCGAAACCATTTCTATTTATTATCAATTTATCACTCACGTCAAACCGAGTGAAGCTAAAATTGTTAGTTTGATACATGCTATCAACAATCTATGTGAGCTTGGACATATTATTAATAACAAAAATGTTGCACAATATTATTTTGTTAAAGCAATCATACTTAAACGGCTATTATTCGATATTCAGACCTCCCCACTCATTGATACATATCAACAGCAAATAATCAATGACTTTCTAATTAGACACCCTTTGCAAGAAAACAATGATGTTGAAGATGGAATTAGCGCATTACAAGATACAGGCTCAAAAGACTCATTTAGAAAATCTGAGCAGCAATATCGTACATGGTGTTTAGAAAATATTTTATTCTTAAATCATATGAATGATTTAGCGTTTTCATATTTTGATGCTAAAGATACAATTACTTTTCCAGATTATCAAATTAATTTAGCGAGCGACTGTTCATCTAAACCTCATTTTGCAATAGCTTTTGCAAATATTAAACGTGAATTTTGCTTTGCTAGATATTTAGCATACGAAGGAATCAGCAAAAAATATCCTAAATTTGAGGGAAAAAGCTTATATCTTGCATCAGATTATTATAACTCTGACTATTCAGGTAAAACAGAAAGGTTAAAAACATCATTTAGATTAGCTTTGGGAGTCTTAGATAAATTAATTAATCTACTGATTTCATATTTGAAATTAGATAAAGAAAAGATAAAAAAAAATAGAAGCTGTAGTAAAATAGAAATTAAACCTGAATTTTTTGAAACTTATTTAACAAACTATCTCCACACTAACAAATATATAAAAGCATTATATTATGTTTCATGTGACCTAAACAATGGATATAACGCTCCAGAGGCTCAAACTGAAAAACTAATTGCAGAATCAAAACATTTGAAAAAATTACGAAATGATTTAGAACATAACTGGGTACATGTATTAGAGTTTATTTTAGATGATTCAAAATGCTGTGATCAAGATTACGCAAACTATATAGAGACTGAACAATTAGAGTCAGACACCATCAAAGTATTAAAATTAGTGCGGTCATGTATTATATATTTAGTCTTTGCTGTACAACTAGAGGAAAATAACCGACAATCAGACGGCAAGTCAATTAGTTTAGAAATACCAATTTGGAGTAAATAGATGTTTTTTTTAAGATTAAATCAAACGCGTTGGCTAGATAAAAAACTAGCTAGGATATGCTTATTTATTTATCATGGATGGATTACAGGTAAGAAGTCATCAATCATTTTTTTTATTACTAATTTATTTGGTCTTATATTATCTTTTATTATGATGTTTCGCTCCGATTTATTCCTAGGTTTAGATGAAACATTTGATGGAACTCTTTGGAGTGGATTGAATAGCTTTTTAGCTGCAATCTGGACAGGGCTATTAATGTTGGCAATATATATCACAACTTCTTTGTACCCAGAAATACAAAAAGATTTATATGACCTAGATGATGAGACAATAGCTATACAATTGTTAGATATCAATCCTGTAACAATGCTATTTTTTCAAACATCAATAGCACTAATATCTTTATCTATTACTTCTCTAGTTATATTTATCGAAAAATTTTCAGATGAGAGTGTAATTAAATATTATGTATTTTTTTATTTATTCTTTATAGTAGAAGCTTTATGTATTGAGTTATTTAATATTAGAAAAGTCTTCTTTAAAAGCAAAAATTACACGTATGATCTTTTAAAGCTTGCTAAATATGATGTTCAAAATAGGAATAAGTTTATTAATGCGCTAAAAAGCTTTATGAAAAAAGACTTCAATAAAAGCATGCATAATAAATTATCAAAAGATTACTGCTTAATCAATAAAAAATGCCTAATATCAAAAGATTATGAATTTGTACAATTAATTATAAAAGAATGTTATATTGAATTGCTGGTAGATTTTAATCGGGAAGATAACCAAAAATACATTAATTTGCTATACTTATTACAGCCTGTACAAGAAAACTTATTAGAAATAGATAACCAATATGTAACCAATTACTTTTGTAAAATTATTGAATTAAATTTAGTTTTGGATAAGCGTAGTCAAAATCAATTAGTCGATTATTATATTCAAACAATACAACAGCTTGTAACTTCCAAAGCTAAAGAATGGAATAAATCAGAATTTATTAAAGGAATATTAGCTACTTATAAGAGTACTAACTCATTATATCAAATAGTCTTTAGAAGTAATATATTTGATGAGTTTATTGAACAGCAAAATTATGCTCCTGCGGCTAGTGGTTTAGCGTATGGATTTTTTCTTAATCTTGCATATAAATCAAATATGAAGTATTTCAAAAAACATGGGTTTCTATGTGCTGATTTATTAAAATTAATGATTGCGGTTGAGTTGGCTGAACCAATTGGTGACTTTATACCATTAAATTTATCTATTAATTGCTTACCTGAAATTTTAACCAAATGTATTGAATGTGACGATTCTTTATTTGTCCATTTTGTTATTTTTGTATTCTACTATAATAAATTATTTCCTACCCAATCAATTAAAATTGATCAATTCGTTAAAATCTTAAATAATTATAATGATTCGTATTATAACTTATTAAATGAGATGATTATACTATCTACCAATAATGTTGAAATAATTGAGATTGAAGAAATTAGTGGTGGTAATTTCATGAATAAAGATGGACACTTCGATCTGTACAGGACTAGAGAAATGGATTCTTTTCTAGGAAGTAATTTATGTAATGATCTGAATAATAGAGATATTTTCAGAACTTGTGGCATAATTTATTGATAATAAAACCTATTAAAGTACAAATAAATATATGAACATTAAAAACTACATCTCCGGCGAATTACGCCAAGAAGACCTATACAAAAGCTTTGTGCCATACCTTTACTTGGGATGAGCCGCAAATTAATACATTGCTGGAAGATGCAACTCGTGCATTGGGTGAACTTAATGCGTTTACTATGATAGTGCCAAATGTGGATATTTTTATCTAGATGCACATCACCAAGGAAGCTAATACCTCCAGCAAGATAGATGGCACCAAGGCTGAGATTAATAATGTTTTATATTTAGACGCTATTTAGGTATTTATAACAAAACTTAGAGTAAGCGGAGGTTATAATTAAAGTTAGAGCTCTAACTTTAATTATAAAAAACCTTAGTAAAATATGGAGGCTCAACTTTAACTAAGGAATCTGCTTAGTAAAGTTTAGAGGCTTAACCTTTACTAAAAAAGTCCATAGTCAACGTTAGAGTTCTAAGCTTGACTATGAAAATAAAAAGAGAAATTTATGACACTCGAACGCACCAATGAATATTTGATCAGTTTACTTCATGAGCTAATCAAACTGCCACAAGAAACTGAATGGCTCGAATTTAAAACCAATAAAGCCAAACCAACAGACATTGGCGAATACATCTCTGCATTGTCAAATTCTGCGGCGCTCAAAGGTAAATCTCATGGTTATATGATTTGGGGTATTGAGAATAATAGCCATGATATTGTTGGAACGACCTTTGATCCATTTGCCGAAAAAATCGGCAATGAGGAGTTAATCAATTGGCTAATACAACGGTTATCACCACGAATTTATTTTTGCTTTTATAACGTAAATTATGATGGTAAGCCAGTTATAATACTTGAAATAAATAGCGCAAGTAATACACCGGTTAAATTCACGCATACAGAATTTATTCGCATCGGAAGTTATAAAAAGCCACTCCATGATCATCCTGAAGTAGCTAAAACGTTATGGCGGATATTAGACCAAATTCCCTTTGAATTACAGCCAGCAGCAGAGCTTGTGAACGAAGATGAAATTTTACAATTACTAGATTATCCAGCATTCTTTGATTTAATTAATTTATCATTACCAGAGAATCGCAACGGAATAATTAGCCGTTTAGCCGATGAAAGACTAATTATTGCTAGTGCCATAACTGGAAAATGGACAATTACTAATTTAGGCGCAATTTTATTTGCTAAAAAATTAAAGCAATTTAGACATCTTGAGCGTAAATCAGTCCGGGTTATTTTGTATCGAGGGAATAGCCGTCTTGAAACAATCAAAGAATTTGAATTAAATAAAGGTTTTGCAACTGGTTTTGCTGGACTAATTGAATTTATAAATTCACAACTTCCACATAATGAAGTAATCGGTACGGCATTGCGCAAGAATGTGTTAATGTATCCTGAACTAGCGGTTCGTGAGTTAGTTGCCAATGCCATAATTCATCAAGACCTGACTATTACTGGTGCAGCTCCAATGATTGAAATATTTGTGAATAGATTAGAGATAACCAATCCTGGTGCCCCGATAGTCGATGTTATTCGCTTTTTAGACGCGCCACCGCGCAGTCGTAATGAATTAATGGCGGCTTTTATGCGTAGAATAGGTATTTGTGAAGAACGCGGTAGCGGTATTGATAAGGTGGTTTCACAAACTGAACTATATCAGCTTCCTGCTCCGTTATTTACTGTAATTGATGATAATACTAAAGCTGTTTTATTTTCTCATAAGACCTACAATGAAATGGAAACTCACGAGCGAGTAATGGCATGTTATTTACACTGTTGTCTTAAATTTGTTAATCATGAGTCGATGAATAATGCTTCATTAAGAGAGCGCTTTGGAATTAAAGATGGAAATAGTGCAATAGTTTCTAGGATAATAAAACAGGCTATTGAAGATGGATTGATTCGCTTACACGATCCATTAGCAAATCGTAAATCATGGAGATACGTGCCTTTTTGGGCTTGATTTTCATTTGATGGTCATTTGATGAAATTATCTAATTTGCCTTGCGAATGTCTTGTTTTATAATTATAACAGTGAGTTATATTGATGGTTTCATTTGATGGTCATTTGCATGGATTAGACTAAATGGCATAAATACATATTAAGGTAAGATATTTTAGATAAAAAAGGAAGCACAAATGAAGCAAAATACTAACATAATAGCACCTATTACCGATAATGGTTATCATTCGATTGAATCTATTGCCGAGAAGTTAAAGTATTTCAGTCGGCCATTTCCACTCGCAACAGTGGAAGAAGCAATAAAGCACAAAAATGAAATAACGCCCAAATTATTGGAGTACTTGGACTATGCATATAAGCACCATTTAACGCTAGATGAAGATTATATGGGGCATACATATGCATTATTTTTATTGGCTGAATTTAAAGAGAAGCGTGCATTTACTACCGTTATGAATATTCTGGAGCTACCTGAAGAATCGTTGGATTTATTATTGGGAGACTCTTTGACTGAAGGTTATGCCAAGATAATTACCTCGCTATATAATGGTGATTTAGCTGCCATAAAAAGAGTTATTGAAAATCCTGATGGTTATTTATACGCAAGAACAGCAGCATTCAATAGCCTAGTTAGTTTGGTCAAAGTATCTGTTCTAGACCAAGAGGAAATAATTCAATACATAGCCTCATTATTTCTAGTGGAGAACTTTAGGTGTGATCCAACGTTAATGGCATTTTTAGTAGCTAGTGCATGTCACTTACAATCCGATAGCTTATATGCTACGATTGAAGAATTATTCAAATTAAACTTAATCGACGAAGAAATTATCAACTTAAATGATGTGGAATACTATAAATCTAAAATTTATAATAGCGATGTTAATGAACATAATATTGGTTATATTGATAGTGCCATTGAGAGTATGAGTTGGTGGTATTGTTTTAAGGAAGAGGAACGGTTTATTCCTCAAATTCCGGTGGCTCGTGGAGTAAAGATTGGTCGAAATGATCCTTGTCCATGTGGTAGCGGCAAAAAATATAAAAAATGCTGTGGCAGCAATTTATAACATCGTCAATGTTATCCGCTTATCTTTGACGATGAAGTAAAACGTGCTAATTTACCACGTAGTACACGGCGAATTTATTAACCATTAACAAAATGCGATACAAATGGAAACAAATAATACTCAGATACTAATTTATCAAAGTAATGATGGCAGTATAAAGCTAGATGTTCATCTTGAAGATGAAACAGTATGGCTTACACAAGAACAAATTGCGCAATTATTTGGTAAAGCTAAATCAACAATCAGTGAACATATTAAAAATATATTCAATGAAGGTGAATTGCTAAGAGACTGTTCCACACATAAGTTCGGAAATTCCGAATTTATGCAAAAACCAAGTACATACTACAATTTAGAGGTAGTTATTGCCGTTGGTTACCGTGTTAAATCCCAGCAAGGTACACAATTCAGAATTTGGGTGACACAACGCCTAAAAGAATATATCATCAAAGGCTTTGTACTTAATGATGAGCGTTTCAAATCTGGTTCATCAATGAATTATTTTGATGAGTTACAACAACGCATTCGGGAAATACGCTTATCAGAAAGATTCTTTTACCAAAAAATAAAAGATATTTATACCACCAGTATTGACTATAGCGCTAATGATGAAAAAACTACCCAGTTTTTCAAAATTGTACAAAATAAATTATTATGGGCGGTTAGCCAAAATACAGCTGCAGAGCTGGTTTATCGACGTGTTGATGCAACTCTTCCATTAATGGGTATGCAATCTTTTGGTAAGTTAGTTGCTCAGGCTAAAAAGTCAGACGTTAGTATTGCGAAAAATTACCTAAATGAAGATGAAATAAAATTACTCGGTTTATTGGTTGAGCAATATCTAGCCTTTGCTGAAACGATGGCGCAGCAACGTACCCCAATGTATATGGATGATTGGATCAAACGTCTTGATGTTATTTTACAACTAAACGGACGTGAGTTATTAACTCATGCGGGTAAAATCAGCCATAACATGGCACTTGAAAAATCTAGTATTGAGTATGAAACATATAAGAAACAGCAACAACAATTAGAGTATCAAAATAATATCAATGAATTAGAACAAGATATTAAACAATTAAGCTGCGCAGTCTAACCAAGCCGATGGTCTAGATGAAAATATTGAAGCTGGAAAACGAGGTGGTAAAATTGCTAAACGAGCCAAAGATGATTTTGAACAAGAAACAGGACAAAAAGTTATCAGTGGTGAAAATTTTTTACCGCCACAGACACAAAATAAAAAATTAAAAAACAAATAGCATGACTAATTTAGTACACGTAAGCTATGTACAAACAAGACAAATATTTAGTTGGAACAAACTATACTTATGAATAACACACTTCACCCATTGCAGCAAATTAGCTTTAACCATGCCAATCAGGCTTATGTGGTTGAAGCTAGTGCCGGAACTGGTAAAACCTGGACTATTGAACGCCTCTATATCAAAGCCTTGCTTGAATCCAGTCAGCCATATGATGTTAGCCTACCATTAAGTGTTGAAAATATCTTAGTGGTAACCTTTACCAATGATGCGACCAATGAGTTAAAGCAACGGATTGCAACCCAGATTCAAACCACGATTAATGCTCTGATTGTTATGAATAAGCAGGGCTTAGATATTGGGGAAGATATTTTTTTAGCATATCTCGCAACACGGGCAGAGCTGTTTGAGAAAGATGTAACGTTGTTGAGCCGCGCTTTACAAAATTTTGATCAATCAGCGATTTACACGATTCACGGTTTTTGCAAGCGGATTATTGAAGATTATCAGTTTGAATGTAAAACCCCGAGTCAGTTTGAATTAGTTGCAAATAAAGGTCGCTTGATAGAAAATCTGGTTGTTGATTTTATGCGTAGTGAGATTATCAATAATCCACAATTTAAGGACTGTATTGCCGAGGTGTTGAGTAATTTAGAGCAACTCTTTAATAGCAGCGATTTTCAGCAAAGCTTAGTTGAAAAAATCAGTGCTAAATTACCCAAAGATATGTTTGAACTACTTGATAATGGCTACCAACTTAAATATAATTTAAGCAATGTCCCGGCAAGTTTGGCGTTACTAAGTCAGAGTGAACTTAGCGAAGAGGATAAACGACAGGCTAAAGCGCAATTTTTAGCGTATTTGATGCAGCATCTGGCAGCCAAATTTCCAGCAGTTAATGAATTATCGGGCGTTTTATCTTATGATGATTTAATTCAGAAAGTTGCCGATAGCCTCAAAGCAAATTTGATTGATACTGACTCTAGCTCTTCCAATATATTGGCGGATAAAATATATCAGCAATTTCCCGTTGCCTTTATTGATGAGTTTCAAGATACCGATAGTTTACAGTGGCAAATTTTTAACCAGATCTATCACTTGCAACAATCTACTCGGCGCGGTAATGTCGTGGTAGTTGGTGATCCCAAACAGGCTATTTATCGTTTTCGTGGTGCAGATATTGATACTTATCTCGCTGCACGTTCTCAAATTGGCACTAAATTAGAATTAAAGCATAATTTTCGTTCACATCCGGAGATTATGAATTTTGTTAATCAGCTTTTTAGTCTGGATAATCAAAATTGTACGAGTGAGACTAGTTTTCTGGGGAGTGGTATTGATTATAGTGAAGTAGTGGCAGCAGCAAGTAACAATGAGTTGTATTTACCAGAGCGGCATGAGCTGAATACTTTAGCACGAGATAATTCGATAAATGTTGAATTTAGTGATGCACCGGTGCAACTTGTTGCGATTAATGGCGTTTCAGCTGATGAACGGCGTAAGCGTTTGTTGATGGCAATTAGTTTTGAAATTTTAGCCTTATTAAAATTAAATCCCGAACTCAAAGGCAAGATTGCAATTTTAGTTTCCAAAAATAGTGAAGCCAACGAGTTGGTTAAGTTTCTGGCTAAATATGGCTTAAAAGCAGCCGAACTAAAATTAGGTAATATTTTTGCTACTAGTAGCGCGCTAGATTTATATCATATTTTATTAGCGATTAGTGATCTCAATAATCGTAAAAATTTTATGCGCGCGCTGAGTACGCAATTACTTAATCTTGATTTAGCTAGTTTGAATCTTGAAAGTAACCCTGATAATAATCTGTTTGAACTATTACAGCAACAATTCTTTACTTATAAGGAGATTTGGGAGCGACAGGGGATAATTTCACTTGTATACCACTTGATTCAGGATGTGATTGCCAACCACTCTAGCACCAGCGCGATTGTTTCACACCGTGAGCTTGCCAATATTTGGCAATTGGCTGAGTTACTCAATAAGCAAGCGAGTAAATTACATAATCAAGCCGAGTTGCTGTATTGGTTTTTACATAAGACCCACGATGCACAAAGCAATCTGGAGAGCGATTTGGATGGCAATAATGAAGAGTTGGTACGCTTGGATAATGATGATGAGCAGATTATCATTACGACCCAGCACAAAGCCAAAGGGCTGGAATACGAAATCTTATTTTGTCCATTTTTCAAAAGCGGGATAAAGCTTGATGGAACCTATGATTTTAACTATCGCCGCCCATTTTTTAGTAATTTCCGCGATGAGAATGGGATGCGCTCGGAATTAATCATGGATACCATGCTTGGTACTCAGATTATTGCCAATGACAACAAGGAAGCTCATCGACTAAATTATGTTGCGCTTACGCGTGCCAAGCAGCGGTTATATATTTATCTCAAACAGCCTACCATCACCAAAAGCACAGGCAAATATAATAGCAATCAACGCCCGGATAAAATTGGCGAATTATTTGGCTATGTCGAAAAAGATCCACAGGATAATAGTCATAATTTATTTAGTTATGCCAATTTTTTTGCCGAAGATCCTAGTTTGGCACTCAAACAGCCGGCCTTATTACCGGGAGTAGCTGTTTATAATCGCAATAGTTTGCGTGAAGAAGACTTGCAGGCATTAAAATTTACTGCGCCACCGCGCACTGCTAGTGCTAATGAGTTTTATACGATGTATGCTGAATTTAATGCGCAAAGGTGCTATACCCGTCAGAGTTATACTGCCTTGACTACTCATGGAGCCGAGGATTTTGATATTAGCGATTATTTTGTTAAAAATGAAGCCCAGCAAATAGCTACACCGAATTATCGTTATTCTATTTTAAGTGATGGACAGCTCCGTGGTGCAAGTTTTGGAGTACTTTTTCATAGTTTGTGTGAAGCTTATCCGTTTAGTCCGACTCAGCTGCAGCAACTTTTGCAGCAAGAGAATCTGAGCGCCGATGATGAACATGATTATCCAGCGCAGTTTAGTGCGATGCTTGAAGAAACTTTTAGTTATCCTTTAATCGATGATCTGTGTTTGCGTGATTTACGCGAGAGAAGCTTGCATGAGTTAGAATTTAACTTGCTGATTAAAGATAGCCATTCATTACGTGAACAGATTGCTGATTTATTGGCTAGGTATTATGGTGATACACATCCATTTACGCGCTCTTGCCGGATGCTGGATAAAGTTGAAGCTGGGTTTTTAGTTGGATTTATTGATTTATTTTTTGAATATCAGGGCAAATATTGGATATTGGATTATAAAACCAATACCTTAACTGATTACACCCATGCGAAAAATCACTTGGCAATTGAAAGTCAGTTGGTGGAATCAATGGCAGATCATCATTACTATTTACAATATTTACTCTATCTGGTGGCGGTAAAACGCTATCTGGAGCAGCGTTTAGGTCTTGCTGATGCAACTGAACTTTTAGGGGGAGCTGTGTATTTTTACGTGCGGGGCATATTTACCGAGCAGCTTAGCTCTGGAGATGGAATTTACCTGGATACGGGGTGCCAAAATTTAGTCCGTGAATTAGACCTATTGTTTCGTGGAGTAAGCAATGCTGAATAATTCTCAGTTACCAATTACTACTCAGCTGCTAACTTTAGCAAATCCAATGTCAGAAGCTCAGAGTACGCAATTAGCTAAAATAATTGATGCTTTATTTAATGATCTTGATGAAGGGCATAGCTGTAGTCTGGTTATGGATTTGGCTTTGCGCTTAGAGTGCGATGCGATTGAAATTAATGAATGCCTTCTCGCTAGTGGTTTATGCGCGCTATATCAAAACAAAATAATTAGTGAGTATGATAGCAAACCTTTTAGCATAGTCAATACTGATAGTGCATCATTGGTTTATATTAGCAAATATCTGAATTATGAACAAAGTATTGTTGCTAAAGTAAAACAACTAATGACTATGCCTGAAACTGATAATGTTGGTGTTAGTTATCAGCAAGGATTACAACAATTACAAACTTTATCCACGGCGGAAAATCGTCCAAATAGCGAGCAATTAGCCGCAATTATTGCCGCTAGTTGTCAAAAATTCAGTATTATCACTGGTGGTCCAGGTACTGGTAAAACCACTACGGTTACACTGCTATTGTGGCTGCTTTATCAAACTTATGGTGCTGATTTAAAGGTACAAATTTGTGCGCCGACTGGTAAAGCAGCAATTCGCGTCCGCGATTCAGTGAGTAATACCTTGCGTTCTTTAGAACAAAGTTCATTGATTGATTTTGATAGTAATCTTTTTGCCGGGCTATTGAGAGAGGGAAATAATTTCTTAACCATTCATAAGTTGCTCGGTTATCAGCATAATAGCATTTATTTTAAACATAATGCTCATAATCAGCTTGATTTAGATGTTTTAATTATTGATGAATCTTCAATGATTAGTTTGCCATTATTCAGCAAATTATTTCAGGCGCTTAATCTGGATAAATTAAAACATATTATCTTCTTGGGTGACAAAAATCAGCTGTCTTCAGTTGAAGAGGGCTATGTTTTTGCCTCGTTGGTGGCACTGCACAATGATACGTCAAATAATAATGATGTTTATGATTTATTTACTCAGATTCAAGAGCCAAATATCACTCATGAGCTGTTGATTAGTAATCGTAATCAGGGAATAATCCATGAGCTGGCACAAGCAATCTTAACCCAAAATGAATCAGCACTGACAAGCTGTCTTGAATCCTCAGAACAAGTTGAAGTTTTTGCTCCTGAACTTAAATTAGTTTTACAGCATGTGCTAGGTGATGCACATTCGACGTTCCGCCAATTTTTAAGCTTTGCACAAAATGCCAATAATGAGCATGATTCTGCTGAATTGTTCCGTTTATTTAGCGCTCAGACGATACTTTGTCTAACTAATGGTGGGGTATTAGGCTGTGATAATCTCAATACTCGGCTTGAGCTGCAGATTAAGCGGATACTTGGAGTCAATGATGAATGGTATAACGGGCGGGCGATAATTATTTTACAAAATGATTATAATCTGGAGTTGTTTAACGGTGATATTGGGATTTGTGTGTTAAAAGATGATCGCGCGCGCGTGGTATTTGAGAGTGGACGGGAGTTTATTCCCGAGGTACTACCGAACTATACTCTTGCTTATGCGATTACGATTCATAAATCACAGGGTTCTGAATATCAGCAGGTTAGTATTGTTTTACCTACCCAGCAATCAGCTGATGCTAGTGCCGGGCGCTTACTCAGTCGCGAATTACTCTATACGGCAGTGACGCGTGCCAAAAGTAATATTCGTTTGTATTGTGAACAGGAAACACTACTTGCCGCGATTAAACAGCAGACCGTACGCAATAGTGGCTTAGCAATATTTTTAACTGCTTAAGTTATTACTATTTATCTTTGCGGAAAAATTCCAAAAATTGTGCACCATATTTTTCTAACTTACGCGCGCCAACTCCAGAAATAGCGAGGAGTTGTTCATTGTTTTGCGGAAGTTTTTCTGCCATTTCCTGTAGCGTGGTGTCACTAAACACAATATATGCCGGAAGTTTTTCGCTATCTGCGATCTGACGGCGTAATTTACGTAACTCTTCAAAAACCTCTGGTGAATAATTCCCGCGGTATTTACTTTTACTTTTGCTTGCGCTTTTGGCTATTACTGAAGTTGTTGCTACCGTACTAACAATATTTTCTTGAGGGTTACATACATCGCAATTACCACAATTATCTGCGCTTGATTCGCCAAAGTAATTTAGCAAGATCCTGCGGCGGCAATAATTGGTCTCGGCATAACGTTTGACATGGTTAAGATTGGCTAAATTAAGTTGACTCTGGTTGCTGTTTTCAGCAAATGACTGTAGTAGTTTAAAATCAGCATAGCTAAAATAGATTAAGGTATCGCTGGCAAGCCCATCGCGTCCCGCCCGCCCAATTTCCTGATAATATCCCTCAAGACTCTTGGGTAAATTAAAATGGATGACATAACGAACATTAGATTTATCAATACCCATGCCAAAAGCGATAGTCGCGCATACCACTTGAACTTTGTCCTGAATAAAATCCAGCTGTGCCGTGTGTCGCTCTTCAGCGGGTAATCCAGCATGGTAACTTGCGGCTTTAATTCCTTGTGCCTGTAATTCCTGTACCAGCTTGTCGCAACTATTGCGGCTTAGACAATACACAATCCCAGACTCCTGAGGTCGATCTTTGACAAATGCAATTATTTCATTGGTACGCTCGCGTGGTTTGATCTCGCGCCTCACGGTAAGGCTCAAATTAGGGCGGTCAAATGACGCAGCAAAAATTTCAGGATTTGTGAGTCCTAATTGCTGGATAATATCCGTGCGTGTTTGTGCATTTGCGGTCGCGGTTAAGGCAATTAATGGAATATGGGGGAAATTAATTTTTAAGCTACCAAGTTTGGTATATTCTGGGCGGAAATCATGTCCCCAGCTCGAAACACAATGTGCTTCATCAATTGCAAATAAGCTTACAGGTAAGCGTTTTAATAAAAAATCAAGTTCCTTGCTAACTCGTTCGGGCGAAATATAGAGAATTTTAATTTCATTATTGAGGCATTTACGCGTTATAGTGTTTTGAGTGTCAAAATCAAGACTGCTATTTAAAAAGGCAGCCGCGATACCATTAGCATTTAAACTATCAACCTGATCTTTCATTAGTGAAATAAGCGGCGAAACCACAACACATAACCCGGGAAGCAATAATGCTGGAATTTGAAAACAGATTGATTTACCACCACCGGTTGGCATGAGAACTACGGCATCTTTTTTAGCTAGAATTGATTGAATAATCTGTGCCTGCATTGGGCGGAAGCTGTCATAGCCAAAATACTGTTTGAGTAAACTCTCGGGAGTATGATTCATAAACTTTTATCTCAATAACTTAATTTATTAAACGACATATGCAACAACTGCGGTCAAAATTAGCTTAATTTAACTGAAGCTAAATTATTTTTTAAAGCTTCAAATTTACCTTGATCTAATCTACCGTTAGTTCTGACGCCCGTGCCAAGGTGAATTTCACTAACTTTGCTTATGCTAATTAAATCTGTAGCATTTTCCGGCGTGATTCCTGCGCCAGCCAGTAAAATTACACCGCGGCTACCTTGTTGCATCTCAGCTAATTGTTTTGAGCCACCTATGGCATTATCCTTACCACCTGAAGATAAAACCCGAGTGAGGTGTGGCGTATAGTTTTGTAGTTCTTGATAGGCGGCAACTACATCACTGCTAACGTCAATTGCGCGGTGAAAGGTTAGACCAACTCCCGTATTTTCCAATAATTTAATTACGGACTCCAGTTGTCTGAGGTTAATCACTCTATTTTCAGTTAATGAGCCAAAAACAATTGAACTAACCTTGCTATTACTAAGTAAATAGTCAATCTCGTGCAAAATTGTTGTCATATCCTGAGGCGTATAAATAAAGCTTTCACCATGCGGGCGCACCATCACATTAACCGGAATATTGACTGCTGTACATACATCACGGGCTAGTTCTAATTTAGGCGATAAGCCACCTAGCTCAAAATCATGAATAAGTTCGAGGCGATTAGCACCATATTGTTCGGCACAGATTGCTTCTTCAAGATTAGTGGCAATTATTTCAATTAACATTTTTTATTACTCAGTAAAAGTCTGATTTTTGCGCAGTAATTGTCGTGTAAAGATTACACCAATAATTCCCTGTAGGATAATTAAAATTCCTAAACATTCTTGTGGCTGTCCATAGTGAGTCATCAAGGAAATCATTCCACTTCCAGCAGCACCGCCCAACATTTGGATACAGGCATAAACCGCACCAGCAGTTCCGGCATTTTTGCTGAATAAGCTTAGTCCGCCTGCACTGGCGTTGGGATAAATAAACCCACAGCCACAGATGAGGATAACCAACGGAAGCATTATAGTATAAAGATTAGTGAAATTAAAGACACCACCAATCAGGAAAAGTATCCCCGCAACTCCCAATAATCTTACGCCAAGCTGTAACATTTGATCAATACCGCGATGATAAATCATCTTACTATTTACATAGCTTGAGATAACTAAGGTGGCAGCGATAGCTAAATTGGTATAACCAAATTCCTCTGGCGAAAGGCCAACCTTAACCTGTAAAATATATGGCGATATAGTGACGTAAGCAAACATAGAGCATAGCGCAAACGCAGTTATTGCATTATAACGGAAGAATGCTCCATTGGTTAAAACTTCTTTATAATCGATAAGCATGTATTTTAGTGGTCGGTCAAGAAGATCATGGTTGGTTTCAGGTAGTGCTTTGACCGTATAAACTAAAAACACCAAAATATAAACTAATAAAAAAGCAAAACTTACCCGCCAGTTAAAATAATGCTCAATATAACCACCAATTACCGGAGCAATTGAAGCTGCAATCGGAATTACAATACCTAAAACAGCACCAAAGCGCGCCATTTCTTGTTTATCCGGGCAGACATCTTTGGTAACTGCGCGCATAGTAGAACCAACCCCAACTAAGGCAACTCCCTGTATAAAACGTGCAATAAACAAGATGTTTAAGCTGGTAGCGATTAACGCAATCAGACTCCCAATTGCAGCAATCAACAAACTCCATAAGATTACAGGTTTGCGCCCGACCCGATCTGAAATTGGACCAAAGAATAGCGCACCTAAGCTAAATCCGACGGTGTAAAAGAAGATGGTATATTGAACCATGCTAATGCTGGTATGGAAATAATTCGCCATTGCTGGCATGGATGGCAAGTAAATGTCGGTAGACATTTGCGGTAATGCCCAAACTAATATAATAACTAATTTAAATCTGAGTGATAGAGGTTTCATGATGTATAGCTTTATTTGTAATTTTGAGATGAAGAATTGCAGATTTTACCACGTAATTACTTTAATTTGGAAATCAAGATTGCTATAAAATATTTGCTTAAACCCAGATGCTTAAGCTGCGTTGTATCACTAAACAGTATTAGCTATCAGGAAAACTATAGTATAATTTACGATTAATCAATATTTTTAGCTGAATGTTAGGTTTATCATGCATGTTTTTTTTGAACAACATCAGATGGTTCTTTATGGGTTTTTGATATCAATGGGCTTTTTAGCTGGTTTTATTGATGCTATTGCAGGCGGTGGTGGATTAATCAGCGTACCAGCGCTAACCTTAACAGGAATGCCAATTCCGCTGGTATTAGGTACAAATAAATTACAAAGTAGTATTGGAACAAGTATTGCAGTATATAAATATTATAAAGATGGTTTGATTAATTTCCGTACGGTTTACCGTGGTTTGGTGATGGGGTTTATTGGTGCTTTCGCAGGAGCAACGCTGGCTAATCACATGTCTAGTAAATTTATGAGTTATATTGTACCTTTTTTAATGCTGTTAGTATTTATCTTTAATCTATTTAATGAATCCTTGGGTGTAGAAAAAGGCAAGCAGCGTATGAGTGAGCTAGCTTTTTTTTCGATCTTTGGCTTTATATGGGGATTTTATGATGCGTTTTTTGGACCAGGGGTGGGGAATTTCTGGATAATTTCAATAGTGTTTTTCTTGGGGTATACATTTTTAAATGCTTCAGGCTATGCTAAGGTATTGAACTTAAAAAGTAATTTATTTTCTTTAGCTATCTTTTTATATTATGGTAAAGTAAATTTTGTAATCGGATTGCTAATGGCTTGCGGGTCATTATGTGGTGGCTATCTGGGTGCCAAAATGGTTATTTTGCGCGGGTCAAAATTAGTTAGGCCATTTTTTATGATTATTGTTGGGGTTAATGTCGTGATATTATTTTATCAAATGATATTTAGCCGTGTTGGAAGTTTAGGTTAATTTACAAAATGAAGGATGTAATAAATATGAAGATTAATAAAATTAATATATTGGTATCGAGTGCGATATTTTCTGGCTTACCGTTATTTGCTCATGCCGCAGACTCTAATTTAAAGGAACGTAATATTATAGCAACCGGACATGCTCAGGTTTTTATTCCTGAAACGGTAGCAACTACGCAATTAGCAATTAATGAAAATGGTAAAAATGCTGATGATATTCAAAAAAATGTTCGGGTTAAAGCTGATAAATTAGTTAAGGCTTTAAAATTCAGTCAACTAACTACGAGTATCGAAACAATGTATTTTAGTGTGAATCCGCAGTGGTCTTATCCAAATAATGTGGCTAAGTTAGATGGCTATTCAGCTAGTTATAGCTTACAGGTTAAGTCATCGTTAACTGATGCGGGTAAAATTATTGACTTAGCGATGGATAATGGGGCAACTTCAGTTAATGGTCCAAGTTTATCAGCAAGTGATAAAGAACGGAGTTCTGCTGAGTTGGAAGCAATTAAGCTTGCAACATTAGACGCTAAAAAACAGGCTGAAGCTAGTCTTAGCGCACTGGGGCTTCATTCTACTACGGTGAAACAAATTACCGTGGTTAATGCTGGCAGCCATAATCAACCTCAGCCACGTTACGCAGCAATGAGCATGGCAAAACTAGATAATCAATCGGCAGCAACCACCCCTATTGAGGGAGGCAAAGAGGCGATTAGTGCTGAAGTTAGCCTAACAACAGGCTATTAATCCCAGTTGATAGTCTCTATTAAATGATTTTGATTGGTGTAGATACAAACATCACCAGCAATTTCCAGCGATTTTTTTACGATCTGTTCTGCGCTCAAGTGCTCGGTATTGTCCGTGAGCGCTTTTGCTGCAGAATAGGCATACGAACCACCAGAACCAATTGCTGCGATATTGTACTCAGGTTCTAAAACATCTCCCGTACCTGTAATAATCAGGCTATGTTCTTTATCGGCAACAATTAACATTGCCTCTAATTTTTGTAACATCCGATCAGTACGCCATTCTTTAGCTAGCTCAACCGCTGAACGCATTAGCGCTCCATTGTGCATTTCTAATTTGGCTTCAAAACGCTCAAAGAGAGTGAAGGCATCGGCAGTGGCTCCGGCAAAGCCGGCAATTACCTGAGATTTATACAGCCGGCGAATTTTTCGTGCGGTTGACTTAATTACTACGTGTCCTAATGTTACCTGACCGTCGCCACCTACTGCCACTTGATTACCTTTGCGTACTGCTACAATGGTTGTACCGTGAAATTGTTCCATATTGATTCCTTTTGATTCGCGAAATGCTAAGTGATTATAGCCTAATTATGCTAAAATATAAGCCCTAAATCTATTTATTCAATAGTTATTTTGTAATTTAAGGAAAATAAATGTTAAAAATTACTTTGCCGGATGGTTCAGTACGCGAATTTGAGAACGCGGTAACTGTCCTTGATGTCGCTAAAAACATCAGTTCAAGTTTAGCCAAAGTTACTTTGGCTGGAGTAGTTAATGCCAATTTAGTTGATGTATCACATACAATTACTGCTGATTCAACATTGTGCTTGATTACCGATAAAGATCCTGAAGGTTTAGAAGTAATTCGTCATTCTACCGCGCATTTATTGGCTCAAGCGGTGAAGCAACTTTATCCATCCGCTCAAGTTACCATCGGTCCAGTGATTGAGAATGGTTTTTACTATGACTTTAGTTTTGAGCGTCCGTTTACACCTGAAGACTTGCTAGCGATTGAAAAGAAAATGGCGCATTTGGTTGATCAAAATATTGCTGTTGAACGGGTAGAGATGCCGCGTGAGGAAGCCATTCGTTTTTTTGATTCGCTCGGTGAGAAATATAAAGTTGAAATCATTAGTGCGATTCCTGAAGGACAAACTATTTCTTTATATCGTCAAGGTGATTTTATCGATTTATGCCGCGGTCCGCATGTTCCAAGTACCAGCAAATTAAAGTCTTTCAAACTAATGAAAGTAGCTGGTGCCTATTGGCGTGGTAATTCGGATAATGAAATGTTGCAACGTATTTATGGTACTGCGTGGCGCAATAAAGATGAGCTCAAAGATTATTTATTTATGCTTGAGGAAGCCGAGAAACGTGATCACCGCAAGATTGGTAAACAACTTGACTTATTTCATCTGCAGGACGAAGCGCCGGGTATGGTCTTCTGGCATCCTAAGGGCTGGGCTTTGTGGCAAGTGATTGAGCAATATATGCGCAAAGAGCTTGATGCTGATGGTTATCAGGAAATTAAGACTCCGCAAATTGTTGATCGTAGCTTATGGGAAAAATCTGGACACTGGGATATGTATGGTGAACTAATGTTTTCAACTCACTCAGAAAATCGCGATTATGCAGTTAAGCCAATGAATTGCCCATGTCATATTCAAGTATTTAATCAAGGTTTAAAATCTTACCGTGATCTACCTATTCGCTTAGCGGAATTTGGTTCTTGTCATCGCAATGAGCCATCAGGATCATTACATGGGATCATGCGCGTGCGTAATTTTGTGCAAGATGATGCGCATATTTTCTGTACTGAAGAACAAATGGAATCTGAGTCAATCAAATTTATTGACCTGGTTTATCGTGTTTATCAACGTTTTGGTTTTGACAAAGTGGAAGTTAAATTATCAACTCGTCCTGCAAAACGGGTCGGTGATGATAATCTGTGGGATGCTGCGGAACAAGCTCTAGCAGCGGCATTGAATAATAAAGGTTTAGCTTTCACTTTACAAGCAAGTGAGGGTGCTTTCTATGGTCCTAAGATTGAGTTTGCATTAAAGGATTGCTTGGGTCGCGAATGGCAATGTGGTACGCTGCAATTAGACTTCAATCTGCCAACCCGCTTAGGCGCGACGTATGTTGCTGAAGATGGTAGCAAAAAAATTCCGGTGATGTTGCATCGTGCTGCTTTAGGATCATTAGAACGCTTTATCGGGGTGTTGATTGAGCATTATGCGGGTAATCTACCATTCTGGTTAGCTCCGGTACAAGTAGTGATCTTAAATATCTCTGAGAAACAGGCTGACTATGCGGCTTCAGTTTTGAGCGCGCTTAAAGCTCAAGGGGTTCGCGCTGAAATTGATTTATCCAATGAAAAAGTTGGATATAAAATTCGTCAGCACTCCATGCAAAAAATTCCATACTTGTTAGTTGTGGGTGATAGCGAAGTTGAAAATCAACAAGTAACTGTTCGTAAGCAAGATGGTTCAGATCTTGGTGCGATGAGTTTGGCTGATTTTTTGGCTGTCTGTAATGCGTAACTATTCTCATAGGTGGTAAAACAGGAGGTTGTATAGCCTCCTGTTTTATTTTTGGTTGCTAGCTAAAAGCTTTTCACAGCCATCAAGCATAATATTGATACCAAATTCAAACATTTCATCATGTTCTTTTTCTGTTAACAAATTATAAAACTGCTGGTTTAATTCAAATTCTGGTTTTATATTTTCTGGTAAACCTGAGTGCTCTCTAATCGTGAGAGTGCTATGAGTTTCAAATGTTACATTACCAATGACAAATATGCGTAAATTCCTACCAATGTAACCAGCTTGCTTTAATGTAAAACCAAATGACATCATTTTGCATCCGCAGAAATCAGGTGCACCAAGAGGCAATCTCTTGAGCTACCATCTCATTTGGACTTTTAAACCCAA
>JAIEPY010000007.1 GCA_019748155.1 Burkholderiales bacterium
GGATTTTTTTAAAATCACCATTTCTTCAGTGGGCTGTCACGCCCCATCAAGTGACATTTCTATTTCGGGTTAACAATTTTCCGCACAATCTCAAGTTTTAGCATTATCCAAATGGCGGATAGCCTGACATTTGCTTACAAATTTTTTATTGGTAAAAAAATGAAATGCATAGACTGAAATGGCTATGTACAAAGGATAAAATACAGCATAACTTAAATAATCATTCCCACCATAGCTAAGCGGACCAACAAGAATCAAAATAGTTATTGCCCACAAAAAAGCTAAAAAGGGTACAGATAATTTTACGATATCCATAAAACTATAGCCGTCATTACCATGAGCGTTAACCGTCAAAAACACACCAATTAAGACCGTCATCGTAATCGTAAGATATTGCATATCTTTTGCACCGATGAAAATAAAAAATATTGCTTGAATCACAAATAATGAGCAGCAAATTAAAAATGCAAAAGGTAACTTATAACTTCGGACTGTTTCAGCATGGCTATGACGTAGTGCAACTAGAGTTATTGGAACTACCATATACATTAGGATAATTAAAGCAGTAATAAAATTAATCAACACTGCCCAGCTATGGAATAAAAACAAAAATATCAAAGCTACGCCAAAGTTAAAAATAATTGCACGTTTTTCAAAATTATGTTTTTTATCCAGTACCGCAAAAAATCGTGGCATTTGTCGCTCAGCAGCCATTGAAGAAAGTACTCTAGAACCGCTACCAACAAAAGTTACCCCAGTCCCAGATGGTGAAATACAAGCATCAACGTATAGCACAATTGTAAGAAAATTTAATCCAACTAGTGTTGCAAGTTGTGCAAATGGCGAAGTAAAGTCCAGTTTTAACCATCCATGATTTGCTAATTGGCTGGTATCCAATGCTCCGATAAATGAAGTCTGTAAAATTACATAAATTAAAAAACACAAGACAATAGAAATAACCATCCCTAAAGGTAAATTACGCCCTGGGTTTTTTATCTCACTGGCAAAAGATGCACAAAGCTGGAAACCATTAAACGAGTACAACATTCCAGTAGAAGTCATTGCGAGAATAATTGAATTATAGCCATACGGCATAAAGCTACCTTGGTAGGCAGTAAAATTATCCGGATGAAAAGATGCCCCCATAATAATCAGCGCAATTATTGCAGGTAAAAATACTTTAACTACGGCAATTGAATTATTAATTCGCGTGAATAACTTTATGCCAAATAAATTCGCCATCCAAAAGGCAACTAAAAATAAAATCGTAAAACCAATCCCCTCAGTAGTTAATGCGCCGTCACTAATTAATAATTTACTTAACCATGGAGAAACATTTGCTAAATACTCAACACTTGCTTGGGCTTCACCGGGTATACTACCGATTAACTCTAACCAAATCGCAAAAGCAAATATCGCGCCAAAATATTTATTATGCGACAACGCGCCCATCCGCCCAATAATTCCCCGTACTGGAAAGATGGAGACAATCTCAGAAATCACCAGCGCCATTAAAATAAAAAACACCAAAGTTAGTGTCCACGAAACGTATACTGCTGCCCCAGCTACCTTAGCGCCAAGGTAAGCGCTAAATAGCCAACCACTACCAATAATCCCGGTTGTTGAAATTGCAATCACCGACATAAGACCGATTTTATCTTTTACTGTAACACTTTCCATTCTATTTTCCCTTGCTATATTGATGGCTAATCAAACATTGAATTAATTATCAGAGTAATATTGTACACTATTAGTTTCTTGTTGCAGTGCATCAAAATAGCGAAAAGCAATACTTAATATGATATACTTCAGCTTTAAATCATCTAATGGAGTAGATAAATGATTGAAGTTGGTGTAGTTATGGGAAGCACTTCGGATTGGGAGATAATGCAGCACGCTGCCAGAATTTTACGTGATTTCGGCGTAAACCATGAGACATTAGTCGTTTCTGCTCATCGCACTCCCAATTTATTATTTGAATATGCTGAAGCCGCTGAAACACACGGACTGAAAGTAATTATCGCGGGTGCGGGTGGTGCGGCTCATTTACCGGGAATGCTTGCTGCCAAAACTATTGTCCCTGTGTTAGGTGTTCCAGTTCCATCTAAATATCTCAAAGGGCAAGATTCGCTCTACTCTATAGTACAAATGCCGAAAGGGATTCCAGTTGGTACACTAGCAATTGGTGAAGCTGGTGCTGCAAATGCAGCTTTATTAGCGGTACAGATTCTGGCATTGCATAATCCAAAGCTTGCCGAAAAATTACATAAATTCCGCGCCGAGCAAACCGCTACGGTATTAAATATGAACCTACCTGAACTGGCTGATTGATGAAACAAACAATGATATTACCTCCTGCAACTATTGGTATTCTAGGTGGCGGACAGCTAGGAATGTATTTGGCATTAGCTGCAAAACAATTTGGCTATAAAGTTGCAGTTTTAGAACCTGATCCGTTATGCCCAGCCAAACGTGCAGCAGATATCCATATTTGTAAGAGATATGATAATCAGGAAGCTTTAGGTGAATTAGCACAGTATGCAGATGTGATAACAACTGAATTTGAAAATGTCCCGGCTAGCACTGTGGATTATTTAAACCAATTCAAACCAGTTTATCCACAAGCAGAAAGTTTACTTATTGCCCAAAATCGCGGCAAAGAAAAAACATTCTTTAGATCATGTGGGTTATTAACAGCTGATTTTGTTTTAATTTCACATATTCAAGATTGCCACAATATCAAAGCGGAAATGTTCCCCGCAATTTTAAAAACCACAACTCTGGGTTATGATGGCAAAGGACAAGTTAAGGTAATGCAAGCATCTGAGCTAGAGAGTGCATATATTCAATTAGCACATCCGGAATGCATCTTGGAGAAAATGGTTACATTACAGCATGAAGTATCGCTAATTGTTGCGCGTAATCAAACAGGAAGCAATACATTCCCAGTAATTGAAAATCATCACCGCAATGGAATATTGGACATAAGTTACATTCCTGCTGCGATTGCGCCAGAACTTATCATTCAAGCAGAGCAAGCAGCACATTTGATAGTTGAAAAACTAGATTATATTGGTTTATTGACAATTGAATTTTTTATTACTCATGATGGACAACTATTGGTCAATGAGATTGCGCCGCGTCCGCATAATTCTGGTCACATTACATTGGATAGCACAATCACATCACAATTTGAGCAGCAATTACGTGCAGTCTGCGGTCTTAACCTTGGTAGCACGGCTTTAAAACAAAACGGTGCAATGCTTAATCTTTTGGGTGATGTTTGGCTTAATAATAATTTAAATCCATTAGAAACTATGATTAACAATCACCCAAATGCAAAACTATATCTTTATGGTAAAACTCAGGCTAAATCCGGCAGAAAAATGGGGCACCTAAATATCTGCAATAATTCCAGAGAAGACTTAGAAAAGCAAGTTAAGCTGCTCAAAGAACAGTTAAAGATTAATGATTAGATTATTATAGATACTATGGCTAACTTACTAAATATAAGTTAGCCACAAATTAATTTACTAAATCATCATTGGCTGAAACCGCTGGAAGCATAATATGCTGGCGGTAGTATTTGAGCTCTTCAATTGATTCATGAATATCTGCCAAAGCTTCATGTTTATTATGCTTTTTAAAACCTTCCGCAATTTTAGGATACCAACGTCTGGCTAATTCTTTAATCGTACTAACATCAATATTACGGTAGTGAAGATACCCTTCCAGTTCTGGCATATAACGCACAATAAATTTACGATCTTGATGAATGGTATTACCACATAACGGAGAACTGGCTTTATGAACATATTTCTTGATTAATTTTAGCAAATCTTTCTCTGCATCAGCTAATGCCACCCCACTGCTAGTAATCCGTTCTAACAGTCCAGACTTAGTATGGGTATTAACATTCCATTTATCCATCTTTGCTAATTCTTCGGCAGGTTGAATAATCGCATAACTGGCAGATTCTGCCAAAACATTCAGTTCACTATCAGTAATAACTACTGCAACTTCTAAAACTACGTTTTCTATCGGGTTAAGTCCAGTCATTTCCATATCTAACCAAACTAGGTTATCATGATTTTTAGTTGATGCCATTGATATCCATTCACGAAGCAATTAAAGGAGCGTATTATATCAGAAATTATCGCTTAATCATCACGTTATGAACAATCTCAGGATCATTATGTAAATAAACCGCAGCATATCTTAATGCACCACTAAATTGTTTTACCGCAGCTAAAACCACGTCCCTATCGGCTTGTAACTCACTTGAGGCATACTCTAACAACGCACCATTAAAATTCACCAGTTGTAACATAAAACTTTTGTCTGATTTAACTAAATTACTGGTATAGAACATAACCCGCGGGTTTATTTGGACTAACTCCAAAATAAATTTTTTATCTGCTTTTAAATTTTCAACTGCGTACTCTAATGCCCAAGAATATAACTTGGTTGCAGCTATAATGATTTCTTTATCACACCGAACTTGGGCAGAAGCATACTTAAAAGCTTGTCCAGAGTAATTAAGTGCCTCTAAAATAAATTCTTTATCATCTTTGATATTCTCTGAAGCGTACTCTAATGCCCAGCGATGTTCTTTTATTGCGGCTATTACTATTTCCCGATCAGCTTTTAACTCATCACTTACAAATGCTAGTGCTCGTCCAGCAAAACTTACAACAGATAACACAAATTCACGATTAGCTTTTAATCCATCACTGGCAAATTCCATAATGTAAGGATTTTGTCGAATTATTGGTAACATAAAATCCTTATCCGCCCGAAGCGAATCTTTAATAAATTGCGCAGCAGAGCCACGTTGTCTGATCGCCTGAAGAACAAAATCACGGTCGGATTTAAATTCATTAGCTGCGTACTCTAAAGAACAAGGTTCATATTTAATTGCCGCTAAAACCACTTCACGATCAGCTTTTAGTTCATCACTGGCAAAATAAAGCGAGTCAGCATATTTGCTAACCATTTCTAACATAAATTCACGATTACTTCTAAGCACAGGACTGACAAAATTCCACGCTAGAGCATTTTGCCCAATTGCGGCGGCTGCAACATCATGATCTGCTTTAAGCTCATCCGCAGCGTAATAAAGAGCAACTCCATTTTGTTTAACGGCTTCTAATACTATATGCTTATCAGCACAAAACTCTTGGCTGGCAAATTTCAGTGCACTACCATCTATTGTAACCTCTGCTAGAATTTTAGCTCGATTTAAAGATAAATCTTGCGGGTCATTATTCACATTAATTACCTTCTTTTAGTAACGTTGCGGCAAGTCATAATTGACAATGACGGGTATAGCGTTTAATGTATGCGTGTTGCGTAAGATCGGGTAATTGATCTAGTCCATAAAATTTTAGCTAATTGTAACTCTGTTTGACCGAAGATTAGATGCTGTCAAACCAAGCAGAATCTTCATTTAAACTAAATGGAGTTTCTTGATAAACACAGTAATTTAACCAATTAGCAAATAATAAATTAGCATGTGAACGCCAGATTGAACGTGGCGTAGCGGCTGGGTCATCATTCGGATAATAATGACGTGGCACCTCAATATCTAATCCCTTATTTATATCACGCAGATACTCCTCTTGAAGCGTCAAAGAATCATACTCTGAATGTCCGGTAATAAATATCTGGCGATAATCTTTAGTTGAGACTAAATAGCCCCCTGATTCATTAGATTCTGCCAAAATTACTAATTCTGAATGTTTAACAATATCTTCTCTTCTCGTTTCAGTATGGCGTGAATGCGGCACCCAAAATTCATCATCAAAACCACGTAATAATTTAGCTGTTTTTTGATTAATCCAATGTGGAAAAACTCCAAACATCTTGTTTGGCAATGGATATTTAGGCACTCCATAATGATAAAACAACCCTGCCTGAGCACCCCAGCAAATATGCAGTGTAGAGAATACATTATGTTTGCTCCATTCCATAATCTGTGTTAACTCAGGCCAGTAATCTACCTCGGTAAACTCGATTTGCTCAATCGGAGCACCAGTTATAATCATTCCATCAAATTTAGCATGTGCAATTGAAGCAAAATCAGTATAAAAAGTCTCTAGATGTTCACTCGCAGTATTTTTCGATTCATGACTACTGGTGTACAAAAACACCATTTCAATTTGTAGTGGCGTATTACCAAGTAGACGAAGAATCTGTGTTTCAGTCACAATCTTGTTCGGCATAAGATTTAAAATCACAATCCGTAACGGACGTATATCCTGATGTGCTGCCCGTTCTTCCGTCATAACAAAGATATTCTCGGTATTGAGTATATCCGTTGCGGGTAAATTATTGGGTATTTTTACCGGCATAAACCTCTTCCTTTAACTATTGTATGCTTTTTCACCATGTTCAGACATATCCAAACCACCTAACTCATCCTCTTCCCGTACGCGGATACCAATTGTTTTATTTAAAATCACTAAAATAATATAAGTTGCAACAAAACTAAAGGCTGCAGATAAAATCGTCACAACACATTGTTTATATAAAAGACTCCAGTTTCCATACAATATGCCGCTTGGAATAGCTGGATTCACATCATGTGATGCAAAAACACCGACCATAATCCCGCCTAAAAACCCTGGCACACCATGACAGGTAAATACATCCAATGAGTCATCTACCTTGTGTTTAAGACGATTATAGTAAATGATTAGTACGTATGAAAGAAGTGATGCTATAACCCCGATTGCAATTGCTGAGCTAATACTTACATAACCAGCCGAGGGGGTAATTGCAACCAAACCAATAATTAAGGAATTACAAATCCCGGTGACTGTACGCGCTCTACCGGCAAAAGAATCACAAAGCACCCATGCGACCATTGCCGCAGAAGTGGCAAATAAGGTGTTCGCTATTGCCTGTATTGTTATTGGTGAAATTTCCAAGGTGGAGCCAGCATTAAAGCCAAACCAACCAAACCACAACATTCCACAGCCCAAGACCATCAACGGTAAATTGTGTTTACCATCACCACGGTCTCCTGACTTGCGAGGCTTTAGAACCATAGCGAGCGCCAAACCAGAGAACCCGGCGCTAACATGTACTACCACACCACCAGCAAAGTCAAATGCACCGAAATTAAATGCCCAACCGTGCGAATCCCATACCGAATGCGCCAAGGTACAATAAACTAACACGATCCATAGAACAATAAAAATCAGATAAGTCCTGAATTTTAGCCGTTCAACACCTGAACCAGAAATAATTGCTGGCGCAATACTAGCAAACATTGCCTGAAAGCAAATAAATGACAATGTCAAAACTTTGGTACCGCTTACAACATCATTAATCTTAATCGGTAGTAAAAATGCCAAATCAAATGAACCAAGAAATTTACCACTACCAGAAAAGACCAATGAGTAACCAATTGCCCACCATACTATTGGAATAACTCCCAGTGTGATGATGCTCATCTTAATTGTATTTAGCGCATTACGACCAGAAACTAAGCCGGTATAAAAAAAGGCTAAACCAAAATTCATCAGTAAAACTAACGTTGCGGAGAGCGCAACCCAGAGTGAATTGGCAAAAATTGAGTAATCAACAGGCATCTTCTACTCCTTGTCTAAGATTGTAAAAAAGCTTCTATTTCGCGCGCAGAACCCATGCCATCGGCAATCGCATGAACAACTAAGCTTGCACCACGGACAATATCCCCACCAGCAAAAACTTTTGGATTGCTACTTTGCTGACAATTGCCTGAGACTTTAATTCGTCCTTGAGTGTCAACCGCAACTTGACCTGGTGTTAACCATGGTAATTCTTCGGGTCTAAAACCAAACGCCGTGATTACCAAATCAGCTTTGATTTCAAACTCTGAACCATTAACTGGCACTAAAACTTTACGCCCGCCAGCATCAGCCTCAAGACGGGTTTTAACAAATTTTACGCCACAGACATGACCATCTTTTTCTAGTAAGCCAATTGGCTGAGCGTAAAAGATAAATTCACAACCCTCTTCTGAGGCATTAGCATATTCACGGCGCGAGCCTGGCATATCTTCACTACCACGGCGATAAGCAGCACTAACTTTAGCGGCACCGAGGCGAATTGAAGTACGAATACAGTCCATCGCGGTATCACCACCACCTAGGACTAATACTTGTTTATTCTGTACTTGTTTACGTAATGTTACTTCCGCATCGTTAATCAAATCCTGATTAACCGAGGTTAAATAGTCTAAAGATTCAATAACACCAGTCAAACCTTCGTTAAACGAACTTTCTTTTACCGCCAGATAAGTTCCATTACCCACAAACACTGCATCAAAATCAGCAATAATTTGCTCAAAAACAATATCTTTACCAATTTCAGTGTTAAGTTTAAATACTATCCCTGCCTGCCGAAACAATTCAAAACGGCGCTGAATAATATCTTTCTCAAGCTTGAATGCCGGAATTCCAAAAGTTAACAACCCACCGATTGCAGATTGGCGCTCAAATACCGTAACTTGAAATCCTTTACGATTTAGAATATCAGCACACGCCAATCCTGCCGGACCAGAACCGATTACTGCTACTTTTTTATCTAAGCGCTTGGCTGGCGTGTAATTTGGTTGCCAACCTTGCTTAAAGGCTTCATCCGTAATATATTTTTCAACATTACCTATAGACACCGCGCCAAAGCCATCATCGAGAGTACAACTACCTTCACATAGCCGTTCTTGCGGACAAACCCGCCCACAGATTTCCGGAAAGCTATTAGTTTGATGCGAAAGCTCTGCCGCTTCAATTATGCGCCCCTCATAAGCTAATTTTAACCATTGGGGAATATAATTATGCACTGGACATTTCCACTGACAATATGGATTACCGCATTCTAAGCAACGCTCTGCTTGTTGTTTAACTTCTTGCGGCTCTTGCTTGGAGTAAATTTCTTTAAATTCATTCTTGCGTTCTTGCAAGCTAATTTTAGGCGCATCAATCCGAGCGAGTTCAATAAATCTATTTACATTTTTTTTCATCAATGCCACCTATTATTTATAAAGATAATTCAATAAATTTGCCATACTAACCCCTTTGGGTTTAATCAAAACCAAATCACGGGCATTACTCTCAAAATCAGCTAAGAATTGTGCCGCTTTTGATGAATGAGTTTCACGATAATGCTTCTGAATTAGCTCCTGAATATAATCAGCATGAGCTTGATAGGTATCACCAGTTTCATCAAGATAAATTGCCTCGACAAAATCATGATTTAGATTTTCACGTACTCGTGATTTAGCATCCCAAACATAACATAATCCACCCGTCATTCCAGCACCAAAATTTTGATCAATGTCGCCTAAAACCGCTACCACGCCACCAGTCATATATTCGCAGCCATTACTAGCTAAGCCTTCAACTACCGCAACCACCCCAGAGTTACGCGCAGCAAAACGATCGCCAGCACCACCATTAGCAAATACTTGCCCACTAGTTGCACCGTATAAACAAGTATTACCCATTACGGTTACTACGCCACTGATATTAAGATTATTATGCTTAATCACAATCTTACCACCTGCAAGACCTTTGGCAACATAGTCATTAGCTTCACCATGCAGATATAGCTCCATTCCGGTAGTCGCCCAAACTCCAAAAGATTGTCCAGCAATTCCTTCAAAATGAAGCGTAATCGGATTTTCTAAGCCTTTGCCGCCATAAGTTTTGGCAATTTCACCTGCTAAGGTAGCGCCAACTGAACGATCTGTATTGTAAATGCTATAGCTTTTATTTAACTCTTCCAGATTATATACCGCTTCCAGACAATCAGCATGAATCCGTTGATTCATTACACCACGATCATGTCCAATATTGGCTTCGCTATAATATAGTGGATAATTGGAAGTTGTACCCGCAATCTCCAAGACTTCAGAAAGATCAATGTTTTTGCTGCTAATGCTATCAAGTTGTTCGAGTAAATCAGTGCGTCCAATCAAATCAACTAATTGTGAAACACCAAGTTTAATCAGCCATTGTTGAACTTCATGCGCAACTCCGCGGAAATAATTGATTACCATCTCAGGTAAGCCTTTGAAATGCTTCTGACGTAATTGTTCATTTTGCGTAGCTAAACCAGTAGCGCAATTATTTAAATGACAAATCCGTAAATATTTACAGCCTAAGGCCACCATTGGCGCAGTTCCAAAACCAAAAGTTTCCGCACCTAAAATTGCCGCTTTAATTACATCCAGACCAGTTTTTAGTCCGCCGTCTACTTGCAAACGAATTTTATGACGTAGGTTATTTTGCACTAATGCCGCATGGGTTTCGGCAATACCAAGTTCCCACGGACTACCTACATTCTTAACTGAAGTAATTGGTGCCGCACCTGTTCCGCCATCATAACCCGAAATAGTGATTAAATCCGCTTGGGCTTTGGCTACTCCACAAGCAATTACTCCAATTCCCGGCTCTGAGACCAGTTTTACTGAAATTTGTGCGCCAGGATTTAATTGTTTCAAATCAAAAATTAGCTGAGCCAAATCCTCAATCGAGTAAACATCATGATGTGGCGGAGGTGAAATCAAGGTAACACCTGGTGTCGCATGGCGCAAGTGCGCAATTTCGACACTCACTTTTTCACCTGGTAATTGACCACCCTCACCCGGTTTAGCACCTTGAGCAATCTTAATCTGAATAATTTCAGCACTCATTAGATAACTTGGCGTAACCCCAAAGCGTCCGGAGGCAATTTGCTTAATTTTCGAATTACGATTAGTGCCATAACGTTTAGGATCTTCACCACCCTCACCGGAATTAGAACGTCCACCAATAGTACTCATCGCAATAGCTAATGCTTCATGTGCTTCCGCACTTAGCGCACCAATCGACATCGCAGCGCTGTCAAAACGACGACAAATTTCTTCAATTTCATCCACGCGAACATAAGATTTTGAGTTAGATGCTTCAGGTACTTTAATCGTAAATAAATCACGTAAACAGGTTGGTGCCCGTTGATTTACCTCATTGGCAAAGGCATAATAATCTTCGAGCTCACCGCTACGTACCGCTTTTTGTAATTTACCCACTACATCTGGATTAAACGCATGATATTCACCTTGATAGGAGTATTTAATGCTGCCGCCTTGATCAACTAAAGTTGCGGCATCCCATGCATTAACCGAAGTCTTGGCTAATTGCGCCTGAATTGTGGCAAAACCAGCCCCTTTAATCCGTGATACTGCACTACCAAAGCATAAATCACTCACACTATTATCTATCCCTAAGGCTTCAAATAACTGTGAACCACGATAAGATGCTACGGTTGAAATCCCCATCTTGGACATGATTTTAAGGATGCCCTTATTAATTGCACCCAAATAATTTTTATGTAAGCTAGCTAAGTCTTTACCGCTATAGCCACCAGCCGCGATTTCTTCAATCATTTTATAGCTTAAATATGGATAAATTGCTGTTGCACCAAAGCCGAGTAAAACACAGAAATGATGCGGATCACGAGCCGTTGCCGTTTCAACAATAATATCAGTATTAAAACGTAAGCCGCGTGTCACTAAATGATTATGAATTGCACCTAATGCCATGACCGCAGGAATAACTAATTTATCCGCAGCGATTTCCCGATCAGATAAAATTAACAAGGTCGTACCTGATGCGACTAATTGCTCGGCTTTAGTTACTAAATTATTTACCGCTTGCTCTAAATTATGCACTATTGGGTCAAAACTAAGCTCCAGAATAGCGCTTACTTTCCAAGTCGCATCATGATTTAAAAGCGCAGCATAAGTTTCTGGCGACAATACCGGTGAAGTTAGTTTATAACCATGCAATGGACGCTTAGTTACTAAATCCAGCTTATCCCCCAGATAACTATCTAGAGTCATCACATATTTTTCACGAATTGAATCAATTGCCGGATTAGTAACTTGTGCAAAACTTTGCCGGAAATAATCAGTCAGTGGACGAATCTTTTGGCTTAAAACCGCAATCGCCGCATCGTCACCCATCGACATGGTTGGCTCCATACCTTCTATTGCCGAAACTTTAATTACACTCTCAATCTCTTCTTGGGTAACTAAGAATAGTTTTTTATACGTATTTAAGTTATGTTTTAATTCCGGCACAGCTGCTCTATCAGTACTTACAGGCGGAGTAATATAATTATTTTGTTCACTTTGACTTAAATCAAACTGGCGGTAAATTGCCCGATCAAATAATACCATTTTAGCTTGGGTATCGATTAAGATCATTTCTCCGGCACCCAGGCGATTTTTCACAATAAAATCTTCGGCATCATAGTCTAGAATGCCAGTCTCTGAGGCAATAATTACCGTGCCATCCTGAGTAATCGAATAACGCAATGGGCGCAAACCATTACGATCCAAACAACACATTACCTGACGACCATTAGAAAAAACAATACCTGCCGGACCATCCCATGGCTCATAACCAATACCAACGGTTTCATACCATTTTTGTAATTCAGCGCTTAGTTTATTATTTCCTTCCCAATAGGGAGGAATCAAAGCACGAAGAGCTTGTTTAAAATCAGCGCCAGCCATTAAAAGCATCTCCAGCATATTATCCAGACTAAATGAATCCGAGCCTGATTCGCTAACCATGGTTGCCAGATGGTTGATTTTATCCTGAATCTCTGGTGGCAATAAGCTTAGTCCACGTGATTTTGCCCATAGGCGATTAGCGGAGACAGTATTAATTTCACCATTGTGCGCTACATAGCGAAACGGTTGGGCTAAACGCCAGCTGGGTTGAGTATTAGTCGAGAAGCGTTGGTGAAAGACGCAAATACTGGTTTTAACCATTGTATCAGCCAAATCCAGATAGAATTCTTTTAAAATCCGCGGTAAACACAATGCCTTATAAATAATCGTCCGACTGGATAGGCTACAAATAAAGAAATCTTGATTATCTTTAAAACGATATTCAATATTTTTACGTAAGGCAAAGAGTCTCAATTCAAACTCTTGCTCACTGAGATTTTGTGGTGAATTAATAAATAATTGTTCAATAAGTGGCAGACTATTTTTGGCAATTCTTCCCAGCACTGAGACATTAATTGGCACACGGCGAAAATGAGTATTAGTTAGACCAATCTTTTGACATTCTTCATTTATAATTGCTTTTTGCTCGGCAATGCTGATTTGCTCTAGCGAGAAGAATATATTTCCTGCCGCATAGTTAGCGGCTAAAGTAAATTCGCCATCTTCTTCTATAACGCTACGAAAAAACTCATCGGGAATCTGAATCGAAACCCCGCAACCATCTCCAGTACGTCCATCAGATTGAATTGCGCCACGATGGGATAATTTAATAAGTGCCGCAATCCCTTTAATCAATATATCATGCAGCGGATTGCCATATTTATTAACGATAACTCCCACGCCACAATTATCACGCTCTGCAAATTGAAATAACCCCATCGTACCCACCTAAAAGATATATAAAGATACAACATACTTAAAGTATATACTAATCTTGGGCTTTGTCGGATTTCACAAAAGACGCCTATAGTTCTAACTACCCTGCGTCGGCTTTTTTTATCAATCCTTCACGTCCAATAATCAAATACTGTGAGTGTATTTTGTTATAAATGCTTTAAATTAACGATCAAAATACAAATATTTTTGATTCTGATTAACCAACGTTAATAAATCCAACAATCCGCTTTTTTAAGCATAAGTAAATGTTTTTTGCCATCAATGTAGCGAATTTTAGATTATAGCACAGCCAAAAAGGTTGTTTTAAATTATATTGCACTGCAATATAATTTTTGTGAATTTATTGCTATAATTACGCTCTGATTTCAAATCATACAGTAGTGCAATGCAACATTACGTTTATCTAAACGAATTAAAGGACCGAATGTGATTGAACAATACCTAAATCAAAACACCATCCAACTTCAAGAAACAATTGATGATTGGCAATCCGCAATCACACTTGCCGCACAACCACTCATCAAAAATCACAGCATAAGCAATGAATACCTTCAGACAATGATAAATTCAGTAAATGAACTTGGTCCTTACATAATTATTACACCCCTAGTAGCCCTTCCCCACGCCCGCCCCGAGCAAGGAGTTCAGAAAATGGGGCTTAGTCTACTCAGGCTCAAACAGGCAGTAGCATTTTCAAATAATAGCGATCACTTGGTAAATCTGGTAATCGTTCTGGCAGCAACCGATAATTCATCTCATATCGGGATTTTAACGGAGCTATCTGATTTGCTTGGTGAGGAAGCAAATGTACAGGCAATGATTGCCGCAAATTCAAGCGATGAAATTATCACTATCATTAACACTCAATTACAATTAACATAAGAAAAGGAATCATAGCATGAAAAAAGTTCTAGTTGTCTGCAGCAGTGGCTTAGGTAGTAGTTTTATTATTGAAATGAATGCTAAAAAAATTCTCAAAGAGTTAAATATTGAAGCAGAAGTTAATCATACCGATTTAACCTCGGGTAAAACTGAATACGCAGATCTTTATATCGGCTCGCAGGAGATTATCTCTAATCTAATTGATGGAAAACGCAATGTTGCGGGGCTAAAAAATCTCTTGGATAAAAAAGAGCTTACGCAGATCTTACAAACTCATTTGGGAAGTTAGTGCTTTATGTTAAATCTAATCGTTAAAGATGTTTTAGGCACTCCGGCAATTTTACTTGGGTTGTTTGCTTTGCTGGGCTTAACTTTACAAAAGAAAAATTTTGCTGATATTATGTCTGGAACATTAAAGACCATCATGGGCTTTATTATTCTTGGCGTCGGTGCCAATGTTTTAGTCGGAACACTTAGCTCATTCGGTACGATGTTTGAACAGGCGTTTCATATTCAAGGAATTATACCCAATAATGAAGTAGTAGTTGCAATTGCGCAAAAAGCCTTTGGTAAACAAACCGCGTTAATTATGCTCCTTGGGATGTTGGTAAACATTTTAATCGCCAGATTTACGCGTTTCAAATATATTTTCCTCACCGGTCATCACGCAATGTATATGGCATGTATGTTAGCGGTGATCTTAGCTACGCTTGGTCTTGGTGATATGCAAATAACGATCATTGGTGCACTTATCTTAGGTAGTGCGATGGCATTATTTCCCGCAATGCTACAACCGTTTACCCGTCAAATAACCGAATCTGATGATTTTGCCCTTGGTCATTTTAATTCAATCGCTTATCTGCTTTCATCATTAACTGGTAAATATCTGGGTAATAAAAATAACTCTACTGAAGAACTCAAGGTACCTAAATCACTGGGATTTTTACGCGACTCATCAGTCTCGTTAGCATTAACGATGACAATTCTTTTTATTATCGTGGGAATCTGTGCAGGAAGCACTTTTGTTGAAACAAAGCTTAGTAGCGGACAAAATTTCATTGTTTATGCGCTAATCCAAGCGATTACTTTTGCGGCTGGTGTTTATGTGATTTTAGCCGGGGTTAGAATGTTGCTTGCGGAAATTGTTCCTGCATTTAAAGGAATTGCCGACAAATTAGTACCTAATGCTATTCCGGCATTAGATTGCCCTGCGGTATTTCCATTTGCACCCAACGCAGTGATAATTGGTTTTTTTAGCAGCTTTGTCGCGGGTCTAATTTGTATGTTTATATTTCCGGTATTGGGGTTATTAGTAATTGTGCCAGGTTTAGTACCGCATTTCTTTGATGGCGCAACTGCTGGTGTATTTGGCAATGCAACCGGTGGACGGCGTGGCGCGATTTTAGGAGCATTCGTTAATGGCATCGTAATTAGTATTCTCCCTGCTTTACTTTTTGTAATTTTAGGCGGAATGGGTTTTCACGGCAGTACTTTTGGTGACTCAGATTTTGGCTTTATTGGTGTTATTTTAGCCAAAGTTGCCGCAATTTTTCTCATTAATTTTTAAAAGGAACATTCTTATGCTTACACAAACTATTACCGTGGTCAATCCAACTGGAATTCACGCACGCCCTGCAGCGCTACTCGTTAACCAAGCTAAAAAATTTACTTCAGAAATTACCATAAGCAAAGATGATAAAACGGTATCAATGAAATCAGTTATCAATATACTGGGTTTGGGTTTAGAACACAATGATAGCGTTACCATCGCAGCCAATGGAGCCGATGAACAAGAGGCGATTCAAAGCCTAAAAGATTTATTTCAATCATTTGCCGCGCACGACTAAACTTAATCTGATTTAAGGATGAACCCAATGCAGTATTCAAAAAAACAGGAATTTATGGCAGAAATGATTGGCACAATGTTTATCCTCCTCTTTGGAAATGGTGTAAATGCAATGTTTACGCTATTTAATCTGGGTGGATACACTAACATCACATTTGGCTGGGGACTCGGAGTTTTTCTGGGAATTTTAGTGAGTAACCGCATTACTGGTGCTCACTTAAATCCGGCCGTTACACTGGCTTTGGTTGTCACCAAACGATTTCCATTGCATAAAGCGCCATTATTTATTGGTGCACAAATGCTTGGTGGATTTTTAGGCGCTGCAACAGTCTATTTCTTTTATCAGGCACAATTTCAGCAGTTTGATCCCAATTTAGAACATACGGCGGGTATCTTCTCAACCTTTCCGGCAATCACGACTAGTTTTATGCCGGGATTTATGGCTGAAATTATTGCTACTGCAATTTTAATGTTTGCAATTTTAGCAATTGTTGAAAATTTTGTTAATGACAAAGCTGGATTTTTAGCCCCATTTGCGGTATCCGCATTAATTGTTGGAATCGGAATGTCATTTGGTGCGATGCATGGCTACGCAATGAATCCGGCACGTGATTTTAGTCCACGCTTATTTACTGCGTTAATCGGATTTAAGAATAATGGTTTAACGGATGGATCATTTATTTGGGCAGCGCCAGTTTTTGGCTCACTTATTGGTGCACCATTAGGAGCTCTATTGTTTGACTTAACTTTAGCCAAAAGGAAGTAATTGATGAAAAAATATATTTTAGCCTTGGATCAGGGAACTACCAGTTCACGGGCAATTCTATTTGATCGCGATGGTAACATCTGTAGTAGTAAACAGTTAGAATTTACGCAAATTTTTCCTGAACCAGGCCTAGTTGAACATGATCCAATGGAAATTTGGCTAACTCAGTTAACCACCGCTAAACTAGCCATGTCTGCAATTGGCGCGCAATCTGAAGATATTGCGGCAATTGGAATAACCAATCAGCGCGAAACTACCATCGTCTGGGATAAAGAAACTGGGATTCCAATCTACAATGCGATAGTTTGGCAAGATCGCCGAACCTCAGACATGATCGATCAACTAAAAGCGCAGGGATATGCTGAGTTATTTAAAGAAAAAACTGGTTTAGTGCTAGATGCCTATTTCTCAGGCACTAAATTAAAATGGATTTTGGATAATGTTAAAGATGCTCGTAAATTAGCCGCAGAAGATAAACTAGCTTTTGGTACGGTGGATAGCTGGATTACGTGGAACTTAACTAATCGCCGCGAACATGTAACCGATGAATCGAATGCCTCACGAACGTTGCTATTTAATATTCACACTGGACAATGGGATAAAGCGCTATTGGAAATTTTAGATATTCCTGAAAACATACTGCCACGAATTGTACCCTCATCAGGAATTATTGGCGAAGCCAGCTCGGGCTTATTTAATCATCGGATTCCAATTGCCGGAATCGCAGGCGATCAACAAGCAGCTACCTTTGGTAACTTATGCATCAAACCAGGAATGGTTAAAAACACCTATGGTACCGGCTGTTTCTTATTAAAAAATACTGGAAGTCAGGCACTAGTCTCCAAAAGCAATTTATTAACTACCACCGGATGGCAAATTGATGGTAAACGTAATTACTGCCTTGAAGGTTCGGTATTTATCGCCGGTGCGGCGGTGCAATGGATTCGTGATGAAATGAAATTTATTGATCAAGCATCTGAAGTAGAAACTCTGGCTAATCAGGTTAGTGATAATGGTGGTGTGTATATGGTTCCAGCCTTTGCCGGACTCGGAGCGCCGCACTGGGATCAATATGCCCGTGGTTTGATTATTGGAATTACCCGCGGTACTACTCAAGCACATATGGCACGTGCAGCATTAGAATCCATTGCCTTTCAGGTATCCGACGTGGTACGGGCAATGAAAGCCGATTCAGGCTTAGGTTTAACCGCGCTTCGAGTTGATGGTGGTGCTTGTAAAAATAACTTCTTAATGCAATTTCAGGCTGATATCTTAGATTGCGTGGTTGAACGCCCTACTTGTCTCGAGTTAACCGCACTTGGTGCTGCTTATCTGGCTGGGATAGCCGTTGGTTTCTGGCAGTCGACTGATGAACTGGAGCAAGTTTGGAAAGTAGATCGCATATTTGAACCTAAAATGACGGTTGCTACCCGTGAACACTTATTAGAGCATTGGCATAAAGCAGTTACCCGCTCGCAAGGCTGGGCTAAGGATTAAGATGACAGATTTTGAGATTATAATTATTGGTGGGGGCGCAACTGGTCTTGGTTGCGCAGTTGAAGCGGCTAGCCGTGGCTACAAAACTTTGCTCTTGGAGGCTGCGGACTACGGCAAAGGAACATCTTCCAAATCCACCAAGCTGGTTCATGGCGGGATTCGTTATTTGGCGAACTTTGATTTTGCTTTAGTTAAAGAAGGTCTGGAAGAACGTTATTATTTTTTAAAGAATGCCCCGCATTTGGCAAGCCAGCAAAGCTATTTGATTCCCCTGCAAGGTATTGTGGAGAAAATCAAATATTGGTTAGGAATTAAAATTTATGACCAGCTGGCTGGTAGTAAAAAACTGGCAGCCAGTCGCTTTTTATCTAAACAACAAACACTGCGCGAAGCCAAGGACTTAAATGCTGACAAAATTGACGGTGGCGCAATTTACTATGATGGACAGTTTGATGATAGCCGGATGTTGGTGAGTTTACTCAAGACTTTTGAACAACTTGGCGGAACAGCATTAAACTATCATAAAGTTGAAGAGTTTATTTGTGATGATGGCAAAATCAGTGGTGTAAATGTTAGTAATCAGCTAACTGGTGAAAAATTAAATTTTACGGCTAAATTTGTTATCAATGCCACCGGAACGCTCAGTGATAAACTACTTGATCTGGCAGAACCACAACTCAAGCACAATACTGTCGCTGCCGCTCAAGGTACTCATCTGGTTTTTGATAAAGAAGTCTTTGATTCTGAACATGCGATTTTAGTCCCGCAAACCAGTGATGGTCGGGTATTATTTATTTTACCGTGGCATGACAAAATTGTGGTTGGTACAACTGATGTCAAAGTTGCCGAAGCCAGTCTCGAACCTAAAGCACAAGCTGAAGAAATTGATTTTATTTTAGCTACGCTCAATCAGTACAGCGCAAAAACCGTAACTAAATCTGAGATTAAAGCGGTATTTTGTGGACAACGCCCGTTAGTTCGCCCGCAGAATCAAACTAATACTGCCAAGATCTCGCGCAAACATGAATTAATGCTAAGTAAAAATAGCTTAGTTACTATTGTCGGCGGTAAATGGACGATTTATCGACGGATGGGACAAGATACGCTGGATTTTATTGAAAAACAATTTAATCTACCAACAACTAAATCAGTTAGCCATGATTTACAACTTTTTGGCTACACGCAAGATAAACTTAGTTATCCATTATCCGCTTATGGTGCACAATCAAGCCAAGTTAAGCTAATCCAAGAAGAATTAAATAACTTTGCCCTTATCCACCCGGATTTACCCTATCTGCAAGCCGAGATAATCTATCAGGTGCGTTATGAACAGGTAAAAACGATTGAAGATGTGTTGGCGCGCCGTACCCGCGCATTATTTCTCAATAGCCAAGCTGCGATTGAGGCCGCGCCTATAGTTGCCAAATTAATGGCGCAAGAACTTGCTTATGATGAAAAGTGGCAAGAAGCACAGCTTAGTACATTTAAACTAACTGCGAGTAATTTCTGTTTATAAAGTTCATTAAAGAAAGCAGAAGAATACTAGTAGTTTTAGCGACCATAAACTTCTTTTGAACACGCAGGAGCTAACAAGTTATAATATTGATCATGTGGTGGATTTTTGAGCCATAAAAAAGGCTGACAGTAACGCGTGCCGTACATCCCATCGATATGACTCCACATTTTATTTTGAATAATTCGTTGTAGCGCAACGGTTGGGCTCTCTTGCTGGCTTTGATAATCATTGGCAAATAAATCATAAACTTGTTTAGTTGTTGACTTAGCATATTTTTGACGATAATAACTTTCGCGCTTTACTCGCTGTAACAGATTAATTCTGTTACCATCAAAGCTCAGCAAGCCACGATCACTACTATCAGCATAAGGTAATGGATTAGCGAAATTATATTGAACCGTTGTACCTACAACCTTAACTTTATCTAATGGGCAATAAGTCAACCCGCTAACGGTATATTTAGTTGCCGAGCTAACCGTCAAAAACTTGCAATGAATATTACTGTCGCTATCCATAGAACCACCACTAGTACCCAAGATAATAAAAACATCCTGCGACTCAAGCTCTGCTTTATTCCGAAATCTAAGATAGTAACTATCGCCCTCACTGCCCAATGAAACTATTTTTTTATTAAAAAGTAGCTGATCACCATCAGGAGTTCTTTGAATTGCGAGCGATCCATAACGGCTAGTTACGGGAGTACTTGTTTCACTATTGCTATAATCAGTTACGCCAGCAGCTATAACATCCGTAGCATAACTGATACCAATAACTGTAAGCACACTTAGGACAGAACGAAATTTAATCTTTAACATTTTATCTTACCTTTCATACTATTAAAATAGTTTAAGTAGTTAACCTTTTAAATTTGCTAATAATTTGCCAATTTGGACGATATCATTAACCCCATTCCATTCACGCATAAAGCCAAAATAATTATCAGCAATCGCCGCAAAAATTGGATCATTGCGAATTTGATCTAATTCATAATTATTGAACGACGCACTATATTTAGCCTCCGCCTTAGTTTTGGCTTGTTCAGGAGTATTGCGTAGCTTACCATAATAAATCTCAGTTAGCGCGCGAGCATATTCATTAATTGCTCCACGATGCACCAATACCGGATTGGTTAGACTGCGGATATAATAGCTCATCAAGGTAGATAAAACTTCCTCGGGATTTTCCAAACTGACTTTAAAATCATGATATTCACCACTAGCATTAAGCTGGCGGATGATAACGCCCTCAATCTGCATTGCAACGTCATTAAGCAATACATCGGCAGAGATTAACGCAGCATAAATTAACCCACGCATACGTAAGGCATATGGAACATCATTTAGCTTACTAGCAAGGCTTTTACCACTAATACTCGCAAATGCATCCATTACGATAATATAACCATCGGCAAATAGTACCTTGTCTTTGAAGTTTAATTCAAATAAGTTCTGATTGCGTTCTAAGCGATAACTCAGACTCATTTCCACTTCAGATGGCTGCTGAGCTTTATAGTGCTGGTATAAATTACGGTAGTAAGCAAATTGCCACTCACCGATATGCTGATAGCCAAGCACACCTTTTAATTGCAAGTAGTTGACTAACTCATGCTGCTCTGCGCTTGGGTAAGCTTCAAATGCTTGGTAAAGGCTATTTGCTAGATAACGCTCAGTTAATTCAAAACTTTCCTTGTCCGATAACTCAATTTCATCATTATAGGTGTTTAATCCCAAAATCTGGAATAGATTATTATTAGTATAACTTAAAGTATTCAAAAGTGACTTGGTATCTAGCTGATAATATTTCTGTTCTTGCTGAGCCGTCAGCTTCAATGGTGAAATCTTTGTAAAATCCCAGCGTAAATCAGCATATTGATTAGCACTCACTGCAGATAACTGTTGCCATAAACCTGAGTAATTAAGTTGTGAATTATGATAAAACGGATGCAGTGAATGTTGCTGAACTACATTTTTATAATCAAATTTTTGCTGAGTCAAATCATCCCCAAGCCAAAAATCACTAAAGCTCTGCCCTAGCGTATCCAAAAATAAACCGAGTAATGGAGAAGGTTTAATTGTGCTATTATCAGTTTCTTTGCGCCCAATATAGCTAAAAATAATCTGTTGTTTAGCCGCAAGAATCGTATCCAGAAAAACCTGTTTATCTTCATTGGTGTAATTACGATCAGCTAATGACCAGTCATGCGCCAATAAACTCAGCTGATTGGGACGAAATCCACGTGGAAACTCACCGAAATTCATTCCCAGTACATAAATATGCTTAAACGGTAGATTGCGCATATACTGCAGTGACGCACAAGTAATTTTGCCACTAAAAGTAAGCTTGCTCTTAAAATCGCTAACATATTCGCTAAAGAGCAGATTAACAATCGCTAAGTTAAGAGTTAACTCGCTATTTTGATTGCTAATACTAGACAAAAAATCATTGCTGATACTAAAAGAATCATCATCACTGACTAACTCAGTCTGTAAATTAGTCAAAATCTCATGTAATTCGGCAAAACTAAATTCGCGATAGCTCAGCGCATCCAGATAAAATTTGGTTTTTAAATTTTCCAGCAAAGAAATTAATTTGATTAGCTTATTAACCAACTTTATCTGCGCATTATCCAAATTATCATAAGGAGCATAATCACCACTAGCGCTATGATAAAGTGGTAACTTATCACCTGAGCTCATAATCGTTTGATTGAGACAGGCACCAAGCACCAGATTATTCAGCAATTGTTTAAAACTATGCACCGGATAATCATGATAGCCTAATTCGGCATAATCCGTGGCATCATAGCCAAAATGCACAGCGTTAGCTTTAAGCCAGCTTTTAATTAAATCAATATCATTAGCGCTAATCTCCAGATTAAGCTGAATTTCATTTTGTGCCAAAATTTCCAATAAATAGCTCACAGGTAAATGATATGGTGCATTTAAAATCAGTTGCAGCGTTTCGAGGATTTTATAATTTTTGTGACGTCGATTACCAGTCAGGCTATATCCGAGGCGTATTTCTTCACCATCAGCACGCTGAACTAACTCATTATCAAAAACTGCTTTAATGTATGGCGCGTAATCATCTATATCTGGCGCAGTTACTAAAATATCACTCAGCAATGTATCCGGATTGTTATTCAGAATATGCGCAAGCTCATTGAACATTACCTGTACTTCACGCATCGCATTATGGCAAACATTAACTTTAAGCGAAAGTTGATCACCCATAAGATCATAAATTACCGGAGAATCACTAGCACTAAGCTGCAGAGGATTAGCATAAAACCTGTCATTGCTACCCAAACGATATTCAGGACGCAAACGATAGCTTAGATTACGAATATCATGCTGAATAATCTCAAGCATAGTGGCTGCCTGAGGTAGTTCTGGGTTAGAATCAGTATTGAAATTATACACCTCAATATCACTTGCCTGTAGCAGCTCGATAAATTCGCGCGACTGTTGTCCAAGATTTGCCAAAAGAGGATTACCATCCAAGAGATAAAGATCATCCAAACTCAAATCCGGTTTACGCAACAAGCGCTGTTCTAATTTAGCCCGGGCTTTATGACTCAGTAAGTCTCCGTAATACTCATATGAACAAGGCTGGTAATACCAATATATCGTAACTTTATCCGCCAGTTTCTGAACTATCTCCAGTTGTGAAGGATAAACACTGGTTAAACCAAAGATAAATAATTTCTCAGGTAGCTTGATATCAGCAGAATCCAGATCAAGTTTGGCAAAATAGGAATAAACCTCCAAAAAGGTTGCTTGTTCACCGATTTTAGCCACTAGATGCTGCCAGATTATTTTTTGCCAGTTTTTAAAACGTGCTGATTTCAGATTTAATAGTTCAGTCGTGCGCAGATAGAGATATTCATGAAAAATTTGCTGAAGTTGACTAGCAAGCTGATAAGTGCGTAATTTGTTTAATTTACTGTCAGCATCATAAATGTAATTATTCAATTCAGTCGAATCGTCACATTCAATCTTCTGGCTACACAGTAACTCATAAATTAAATACTTAGCTTGGCTAAAGTCATAGAGGACTGCCTGTGGATTATTTGCCAGATAGATATTTTGTAGCACCGGACCAAGCAATACCACACAATCAAGATTGGCACAAATACCATCACGAGTTGCGATCAGATCTTTGAGCCAGGTAGCCATTGCCTGATTTGGTACCACGATTTGTTGTCGGGTAAATAAATTGGAGCTTTGATCACCCTTAATATGCGTGATTAATAAATCAACTAAACCTAACTTAGCTGGATTACCACCAATCTCGGTACTTTGGAAAAAAAGTAAATTATCACTCATTTATTATCTCTGTGCAAAATTAATACCTCAACCATAAACCGCCTATTTTCAAGGCTTTTTGCTTAAAACACCTAACACTTATCCACAATTACGGCTAAAATTTTTATTTTATTTATTTTTTTACTTGACAAATCATAACATATTGTTATAATTTAATATTGAATTTTTAAACAGTTGTACTAAATCCTTGTAATCGCTTGAAAATACAGACTTTTCTTTGTCAAGAACTTTTTTATGCACAGAGTTATCCACAGCTTCTGTGTATAAGCAAAAAATCTCTAAATATTGGGTGATTTAGCAAAAATTATCTCTACTCACAGTTACTCATTGTATTGTGATTCACGTTGAGAATAAACATAACCATGTTTTCGTTTAGCTATTTCCAAATCACATAATTGCAGCCATGCATCATGCTCACTTGCGCAAAGCAATAACTCGCTGCCTAATATTTTATCTGGTAAGTTACCATATACCTTTTTAACGCACCAAGTGCCCAATAAATCCTGCTCAACCGTCAAGCAGTAGAATTTTTGCGTTTTAGGGTGTTCCATAAAAATCATAATTTTTCCAAGTCAATCTAACTGTTTGCGGTATTACCTGCAATTAATCCCAACAATTTTTTATATTTAGCAGTTGCACTAACTCTCTCAGCTAAACCAATCACGCTGCTATCTGGCTTATGAATACTCCCACAATTAATTAATTTACTCACCGAGACAACATCATCCAAAAGTGCAAATTGCCCAATTTGATTAATCTGCCAATACCAGATTGCTGAGAGAATTGCGCCCTCATCACTACGGATAAATTCGGCTATTTCACCCAGAGTCAAGTCATGCCCATGAGTATTGGCAAATTCAAGAAATTTAGCATAATTATCTTTGCCAGTTAACTGTAGTAAACCACCGCCGCGAAAATTAAAACCATCATGATCGTTAGTTCCATTGAGCTGATTGCCCATCCGAGTACCGTAGACTAAATCAAAGAGCCATGGTTGTGGACAAAAACTATCATCAGCTGCATGCTCTTCGCTTTGCTTAGCCTCGATTTGCGCTTTATATCTGGCAAAAACTAACTTCGCACTTTTATAACGATAGTTACTGGATTCACTCAGATGCTTAAAATTGGCAGACTCATGTTCACATTGCGCTAAAAAATGCGCTTGCTCAAGTGGCGAACTTATATTACAGTTTATTAACTGCTTTAAAATCAGCTCAATATTCATCACATATTTACCTGATAATATCTACTCAAGACTACATCTTAACACGAACTGATAAGCATCTTTTCAATTAGTAACACCCCTAAACATAGCGCGCTGCTGCCAGCGCTGAATGCATGTCAAACCAAGCAACTGCAAGATGGATAAGCTAATGCTCTAACCGTATAATATGATAAAATCTGGCATTATTATCTATTTGAAAACCCCAAGATGACTACACCATTTCAGCAACTACTATCAATCTACCGAGACAATTCAGAAACCCAACGCGAAAAAGGCAATTATTTTGAAAAACTAGTAATTCCATTTTTACAAAATGATGCACGTTTTGCACCGCAATTTAGCAAAATTCAAACCTTTAGCGAATGGGCAAAAAAACAAAATAAATCTGGCTTTGATAGCGGTATTGATCTAGTTGCAACCAATAGCGCTGAGTATGGTGAGGGTTATACCGCGATACAGTGTAAATTTTATAATACTACCTCAATATCCAAAGCTGAAATTGATAGTTTTATGGCAGCATCAGATAGTAGCGAATTTACTCGTCGTTTATTGATTGATACTACCGACAAAGGTTTAAATAAAGTTGTCGAAGAACAACTAAATAATTCCTCAAAAGAATTTACCCGCATTTCACTGGATGAGTTTGAAACCAGCTCGATTGACTGGGAGTTTTATTTACAGCAAAAGATCATTAAAGAAGTCACCAAAAAATCACTTCGACCACATCAATTAGAAGCTCTTAACGCAACCAAAAAAGGCTTTACAATTGCCGATAGAGGTAAACTCTTTATGGCATGTGGTACAGGTAAAACCTTTACTGCGCTAAAAATAGCTGAAAGCTGTGCTGGTAAAAATAAACGGGTATTATTCCTCGTGCCATCGTTAGCCCTTGCCAGCCAAACTATTACTGAGTGGAGTATTGAAACCACTACGCCGATTCATGCGTTTGCGGTTTGTTCTGACGTTGACGTTGGTAAACGCAAAGCTAGTGAGGATGATATTGCCGAGGTAAATACTCATGATCTGGCGTATCCGGCGACTACCGATGCTAAAAAACTAGCCGAGAAGAATCAGCAACAATACCCAGATAAAATGACGGTGATTTTTTCAACCTACCAGTCAATCGACGTAATTAATAAAGCCCAAAAACTATATGGCATGGCTGATTTTGATTTAATCATCTGCGATGAAGCACACCGTACCACTGGCGCAACTTTAGCTGGTGAGGATGATTCAGAATTTGTAAAAATCCATGATAATGATTTTATCCGTGGCACAAAACGTCTGTATATGACCGCAACCCCACGCATTTATATTGATACGGTAAAAGAGAAAGCCAAAGAAAACAAAGCCGAATTATACTCAATGGATGATACCGAGGTTTTTGGCACGGTATTTTATAGTTTAAAATTTGGTGAAGCGGTTGAAAAAGGCTTACTGACAGACTATAAAGTAATTGTTCTTGCTATTGATGCCAAACAAGTCAGTAGCGATATGCAGAAATACTTCAAAAGCTCAGGCGGTGGATTAGATCTTGACGATGTAGCCAAGATGATTGGTTGCTATAAGGCATTAATCAAGGAAGGCTTACAAGTTAATGATCATAAGCCAATGCAGCGCGCGGTATCATTCTGTAAAAGTATTGCTGCCTCCAAGGATTTTTCCAAAGAGTTTGGTTTAGTTGTTGATGAGTATTTAGCAATCCATCCTGAAATTGGAAACATAACTTGCCAATTAGATCATGTTGATGGCACAATGAACGCTACCGAAAAAGGCAAAAAACTATCTTGGCTAAAAGAAAATACCGAGGATACTTGCCGCATTTTGAGCAATGCCAAATGTTTATCTGAGGGGGTTGATGTACCATCACTGGATGCGGTAATGTTTATTCATGGGCGGAAATCCAAAGTTGATATAGTGCAGTCGGTTGGACGGGTAATGCGTAAAGCCCCTAATAAACAACTCGGCTATATCATTATTCCGGTGGTTATTCCCGAAGGTAAAAGCTCCGAAGAAGAACTCAAGAAAAATCCAAGTTATCAAATTGTCTGGGATGTATTAAATGCCCTACGCTCACATGATGAACGGCTAGACTCAGATATTAACAAGGTGGAGTTAGTTGATAGCTTAAAGAGTAAAATCGAAGCTATTCAAAAACACGTTGAAATTGTCGCAATGGTAGATAAACTACCCGAATATACCAAACAAAGCCAAGGCAAAAAGTCCGGCATGGGTACAGGTGGCGACTCCAAAACTAGTAATGGTGATAATGACCGCGAACGTGACACACCACAGCAAGCTGAGCTGGATTTAAGCATTGATACTGTACAAAAGGCCATGTTAGCCAAGATTGTTGAGAAATGCGGTACTCGCACTTACTGGGAAGATTGGGCGAATGATATTACCGATATTGCCAGCAAGCATATCTTACGGATCAAAACCACATTAGAAGATAAAAGCAGTCTTGAATATCAAACTTTTATTGAATTTGTGCAGGAATTAAAAAACAACCTCAATGATTCAATTACCGAAGAAGAAGTAATTGAAATGCTGGCACAGCATATTATTACCCGTCCAGTATTTAATGCGCTATTCAGTGATTATAATTTTGCGGATAATAACTCAATTTCTAGGTCAATGCAAAAGGTTATTGATTTACTTGATGCACATCATATTGACAACGAAGCTAAAAAACTCGATAAGTTCTACGCAAGCGTAAAACGTCGTGCTGATGGTATTGATAATGCAGAAGCCAAACAAAAAATTATTGTTGAACTTTATGATAAATTCTTCCGTAATGCCTTTCCGCGCATGACCGAAAGGCTTGGGATTGTTTATACACCAGTTGAATGCGTCGATTTTATTATTCATAGCGTAAACGATATACTTAAACAAGAGTTTAATCAAGAACTCGGCGATAGAAATACTCATATCATTGATCCGTTTACTGGTACAGGTACGTTTATCACGCGACTAATGCAAAGTGGTTTATTAACTAAAGAACAGCTTGAGTACAAATACAACCTACAAGATAAAACCGTTAATGGTGAAAAGATTAAAACTACCGAGCTCCATGCTAATGAAATAGTCTTACTGGCTTATTATATCGCGAGTATCAATATTGAAGCGGTTTACCATGCCATTGTTGGCGGCAAATATCAACCATTTGAAGGTATTTGTTTAACTGATACCTTTCAACTTAATGAAAAATCAGAAGATCTAATCACTCCACAATTAGCGGATAATAACCATCGCCGCAAAACTCAAAAAAAACTTCCGATTCGAGTATTTATTGGTAATCCGCCGTACTCAGCTGGACAATCAAATGCAAATGACAATAATCAAAATTTAGAATATTTAAAACTTGATAGTAGTATTGAATCAACTTACGTTAAGTATTCTAATGCAGCATTATCAAAAAGCGCGTATGACTCATATATCCGAGCGATTCGCTGGGCGAGTGATAGAATTGATAAATATGGTGTAATTGGCTTTATTACTAATAATGGGTGGATTTATAAGTCAACAACAGATGGTATGCGCAAATGTATAGTTGATGAATTTAGTAGTACTTATATCTTTGATTTAAAAGGTGCAATTCGTGGTAAATCAGGTGATGTAGCAAAAAAAGAAGGACAAAATGTATTTGATATTATGACGGGTGTAGCTATTACTATTTTCGTCAAGAACCCAGAAGCAAAGGAACAAGGTAAAATTTACTATCACGATATTGGTAATTATCTCAATAGACAAGAAAAATTAGAAAAGATTATTAATTTTAACTCTATTGAAAGCATAACCCAGCAAGGTTTATGGCAAGAGATTACTCCGGATAAATATAACGATTGGTTAAATCAGCGTGATGATGGTTTTTATGATTATATTTCATTAGGTGATAAAAAAGATAAAGCTTCAGCTACCTTATTTGAAAACTATTCTCAAGGAATACTGACCAGCAGAGATGCGTGGTTATACAATGCTTCAAAAGTTAAACTCACCCAAAATATATCAAACATGATAGATTTTTATACAAGTGAGTTAGAGCGTTATAAAGTAAGTGATTTTATTAAGAATCAACCAACTAAATCAATTGAAGCTGAAAAATATGTTGCCGGTTTTGTCAATAATGATAGTAAAAAAATTGCATGGTCTGGAAACTTAAAAGATGACTTTGCAAAAAAGAAAGTACATCAATTTAAGCATTGCTTAGTGAAGTCGACATATCGTGCTTTTAGTACGCAATGGCTATATTATGATACAAATCTGACTGCCAGAGTTTACCAAATGCCAAAGATTATTCCAGAAAGAGGTGTTGATAATCTTATTCTTGGAACAAGTGGAATTGGGGCAAGAACAAGATTTTCTATTTTGTGTAGCAATAACATAATTGATTATCAAACGTTAGATAATGGTCAAAGTTTTCCTTTGTACCTATATGAACCCAAAGAAGAATCAACTAATGGATTTGATTTTAGTGATGATTCTGATGTGGTTACTGCGCCAAGTGGCACGCAATATACCCGTAAAGAAGCAATTACTGATGCTGGATTAAAGCATTTTACTGATTTTTACAGTGATGCTTCAATCACCAAAGAAGATTTATTTTATTACATCTATGGATTATTACATTCTGAAGAATACAAAACCAAATATGCCGATAATTTAACCAAAGCCTTGCCACGTATTCCACGGGTTAAAACCATTGCCGATTTTAGAGCATTTGAGCAAGCTGGACGCAAATTAGCTGATTTACATCTTAATTATGAAAATAAAGAGCTATATCCCGTAACGTTCACTAAAGATATTAGCCAATTGCAAGCCAATGATTATCGGGTTATCAAAATGAAATTTGCCAGCAAAGCTGATAAATCTAAAATTATCTATAATGGCAAAATTACTTTAGAAAATATTCCTCTTGAAGCCTATGATTATGTAGTTAATGGTAAATCAGCTATTGAGTGGGTTATGGAACGCCAAGGCGTATCTACGCATAAGGATAGCGGCATTATCAACGATGCTAATGATTGGGCTATTGAAACCATGAATAACCCACGTTATCCATTGGAACTACTGCAACGCGTTATCACCGTCAGCCTTGAAACCGTCAAGATAGTCAATAATTTACCAAAATTAGATATTTAACTCATCATTAAAATGGAGATATGATGTATTTATATTCATTACAAATTGAAGGATTTAGGAAATTAAATAATACAACGGTTTACTTTGGAGACTCAACTTTTTTAATCGGAGAAAACAACAAAGGTAAAAGTAGTATTTTCAAAGCATTAGAGTTAGTCTTAAACCTTAAGCAAGATATTTCAGAACATGATTATTTTTCAATTTTTGACATTGAGGAATCAATTAATAAACAGAGTTCTGATAAAATTATTTTAACCGCGGAGTTTAGAGGATTGCCACCAGATGCTCCAACATGGAGAGGATTTAAAGGGCGTATTGCTAACGATAATGGTGAATTGATTATCAAATACAGAAAAACATTTAATAAGGGAACCATAAATGACAAGGGAACTATAAAACCTATTATTGAAATGTTACAAAATGAAAGAATTTTAAAAATTGCTAAACCAAAAAAATGGCGAGAGTTTGTATCTGAGGATATCACTGAAGAACTCATTGCCTCATGGAATAAGGATTTGGATAGTAAACCAGCAGAGCAAGAACTCGAAGAATATAATGAATTATGGGATATTGATAATAGTCAAACCTCATGGGTTAAAAACCCGGGTGGAATTCCTCAAATCGTTTCAAGCAAATTACCTGATATATTGATTATTCCAGCTGAAGATAAAACAGAAGAGCTGGAATCAAAGGGGGCGTTGAGCAAAATACTAGAAACATTATTTAAAGATGTTAGAAATAAATCAGAAAATTTTAAAAATGCAGAGGTTTTTCTTAATAAATTATCAGCAGAGTTAGACCCATCAGATGAAACTAGTGATTTTGGCAAATTAATGTCATCTTTAAACCAAGTTCTTGACAGCGTCTTTCCCGAATCTTCGATTATGGCAAAAGCTGACTTAAGCAAGGCTGATGATTCGATTAAAGCCATTTTTAACATAAACATGAAGAGTAATATTATTACTCCAATATCACATCAGGGGACTGGTGCAATAAGAGCTGCGGTATTTGGATTATTATTATTTAGACAGCAAAATTTATTGAGAGAACAAAGCCCTGAGAACCAAAATCTTATAGTATGTTTTGAAGAGCCAGAAATATACCTACATCCAAATGCGGCAAATCAGATGCGTAACAAAATTTATGAGTTAGCCTCAACTAATACTCAAATAATCTGTACTACTCATTCGCCTTATATGATTTCATTAGATCGCGAAGTCAAGCAAGTATTAAATAATTTTATTGACGATGGTAATGGCGGCACAAAATCAATAAGCTTTAATACTCATGCAGAATACCTAAAACTACAAGATAACGATAAAGAGTATATAAAAATGTTGGCACGATTTGATGACAGCTTAGCTAGAGTTTTTTTTGCTAGAAAGACTTTAATTGTAGAAGGTGATACAGAGGAAATTGTGTTAAGGGAAACCATCAATCGAATGTCTCCAGATAAGCAAAAAATTATATTATCTGAAATACAAATAATAAAAGCTCGAGGCAAAGCAACAATTATTCCACTCGTTAAATATTTAAAAGCTCTTTCCATTGATTTGTTTGTGATCCATGATTCAGATACTGGAACAGCAGGTGCAGAGAGATTTAATGAACCTATCCTTACGGCTCTAAATGGAGACTCTTCAAAACTTCAAAAAATGGATAATTGTATTGAAGATGTTTTAGGTTACGCCCCACCATCTTCTGAAAAACCATTTAAGGCATATCAACAAACTAAAACATGGGGTGCATCATGGAGTGATGTCCCTGAAAAATGGCGCAAAATGATTGAACAAAATATTTTTAAGGAGTATTTTATAAATGACTAATAAAGTTGAAATGATTAGAGTTAGCTCATCTAATGTACATAGTGTTGGTTATAATTTTGATATAAAATCAGTAATAGTCCAATTTCTTGATGGCAGTCAATATGAGTATTATAATATTTCAGAAAAAGAATTTTTGGCATTACGTGATGCTAATTCAGTTGGTCAATATCTGGATCAGTACTATAAAAAAGGTCATTGTTATAAGTATTCGAAAATAAGATGATGGGAAATAATGTTATAACATATTCAAATTATGCCACCACAATTAATGTTAATGAGATGATTTCTCATCGACATTGGAATAATTATAATACTTGACAATGGGTGTGATTTACTCAAAATACAGTTAATATAGATAAAAAACATTGTGCATTTCTATCTCTATTAATAATTGATGAGAGCAAAATTAACACTAACAAAGAAGCCATAAACTCCAACTTAGGAAATAATAATATGAACAAAATTATTTGCCCACATTGTAAAAAAGCATTCAAAGTTGATGAAGCTGGATTTGCTGACATTTTAAAACAAGTTCGTGATCACCAATTTGAAGAAGAGCTACAAAACCGACTGAATCTTGCTGAAAAAGAGAAAGATAAAGCGCGGGATAAGATAATGAAAAAATATAAGAGAAGGTTATTAGAGGCTTATTAAAGCAGAAAACGCATAATATCTAGACTATGCGTTTTCTGATTTCCTTCCTTCAAATGAAGGATGAACTAAGCATAAATTATATATTATTTAGTAAAAATAGTCAATAGTGGTTATAATTTACAACTGGGAGCATTATGAAATATCAAAGCATATCAGCATATAAGGATCATGGAGCTGTAGATAATGCTAACGATTGGGCTATTGAAACCATGAGTAATCCACACTGCCCATTGGAACTATTGCAGCGCGTTATCACCGTTAGCCTCGAAACCGTAAAAATAGTCAACAATTTACCTAAATTGGATATTTAAGAAAATGCGAATTCTAGTAAATAATAATCTTCCGACTAGTTTTCCACTTGTCGTTATTGGTGACAATAATTATTGCGAACCGATGGAGCAACTAAAAACGGTTTTTAACTTACGTCATAGTGTATTTGATAAGTTAGAAGCCATCCCAAAATTAACTAAAGCAATGCGTTCAGATATAAAAGATATTTTCTCTTCGGAAGATATTTCAATCTTAACAAAATTTTGTGCAGAATCACAATTTAGTACTACCACAGAGTTATTCTTAAAAAAAATAATTAAAGATAACTTTGTGTATTATAAAGATGCCCCATTTGAAAAAGTAAATGAGATCCTTCAACGACCGGATGTAAAAAATAAAAATACGCAAAAAACATATACAACATTCACTAAATGGATAAGTTTAGCTAATCTTGGTACACAAAAAGTGGACACTATAATTAATGATAAAATTTATATGCCTTTTCCATGTGATTTTAATGATCGATTTGATTGCCAGCTTCACTTGCATGACAATGAAATGTTTACTCTTGGTGATAACAACGAACAAAATGTGCCATTAGTAAGATATTTACATGCAATGACAAAATACTCATTTAATGTATCTTCATTTTCATTAAATAATCCACTTTCTACAAACTCTAACCATATGTGGGGACTTTACGGTGATAATGGCTCAGGTTTTGCTTTAACATTTGAATTAGATCATTTAATTGCTCAAGTATATAATAACCTTAATAACAACAATTCAAATGAGTTTTTATTTTTCAAACCCGTTAATTATATTGAGAACTATAATCCAATTCAAAAATTCAAATTTTGCTTAGATGAATATCGTTATCGTGGTAAAAACAATATACAAGCTTTAAGTAATTTTTTTGAAAGCTTTGCTATTTCTAAAACACCCCAATGGCAATTTGAACAAGAGCTTAGGTTTTATAAGTTTTCATCAGCAGCATATGAAGGATTTATTTCACAATACGGTGGTGCAGTTACAGATAAAACATGTATTGAATTGTTAGAATATATAGAAACCTCAAAACAGAAAGTTAATCATGAGGTTATTTTTAATAGACCTACATCAATTGTATTGGGCTGGAACTGCAGCTTAGAAGATGAAAATATAAAAAAATTAATCCAATATGCCAGAACTAATTCAATAAAAGTTATCAAGTTGGATAAATACTTAAACTATCTCAAAAATGAATTTTATTATGCCGAGCTATAATAAAAGAGATTTTAAACTATATAAGTAAAGAAATGATAACCGTTATGAAAAATATACCTACTTTAGTTCGCATTGCAGCAGAAAGCCTAATCAAGCAGGTTTCAATCCCTTGTTTAAATGTTAATGTGAATACTTTTACCGATATATATAAAAAATTTCAACAAGAAAAATTCAACTTCTTTTTAGATGAAGTTAAACGCGGAACTGCTGATATTAGCATTCAAAATCTGAATGATTATGATATTTTGCATACAGCTTATTTAACTCAGCAAACATTGCTTAAAACTCGTCAACAAGAAAAAATCAAATTATTAGCTGATTTATTTATATCTTATTGTCACAAGCTTAAGCCAGAACATAATGAGAAACTCACTGATAAATATGAATTTATTTTGCAGATAATCGAAAACTTGTCTTTACAAGAGTTTCACTTACTTAATATTTTGTACTCTTATGAGATACAATCATTAAGTTTAGCCAGTGCAGACAATAAATTAATTGAGCTTTCAAAATACTGGGATGAGTTTATTGCCAAAGCAATAAACAATCTCAATATATCACAGGATTACGTAGAGGCATTGCTTACTAAGTTAAATGGAACTGGTTTATATCAGACTATAACTGGAATGTATTTAGGATATACGGGTAATAAAGGACATTTAACTAAATTGTTTTATGAATTAATTAATTTTTTACAAAAAGATCCAGACTATGCCACCTGATTATCCTAAATGGTTATTTAAGCAAACCAGAATTTTTCATATGACAGCAATTGATAATTTACCTAAGATATTTACATCTGGTGGATTATTGGCAAAAAATATGTTATCTCGCAACAGTGTAGATTATATTAACGTTGCATATGAAGACATTCAAGATATGCGGCATAGAATAACATTGCCAAATGGTAATAATTTGCATGATTATGTGCCATTTCATTTTGCACCACGTTCTCCAATGTTATTTGCAATTGCTGATGGTATTATTGCTAATTGCACAACTAAGCAAGAAGATATGATATATTTTGTCAGCTATGTAGAAAATTTTACTAACGATGATTTTATTTTCTGTGACCATCACCCAATTATGCAGCCAACTGTAGCATGGTATAATAACCTGTCTGATTTAAATCAACTAGATTGGGATATTTTCTTTGAACGTCCACGGCTAGGAGAGTATGCACAGTTTTGGCAAGATCGATCAGATAATGTTCGATGGGCAAATCGTAAATCAAAACGACAAGCCGAGTTTTTAATCTATAATAAAGTTGATTTAACCAATATCGTTGGTTTTGCAGTCATGAATGAAAAGATAAAGCAAAAACTAGGTGTACTATGTACAGAATTTGGTATTGGATTGCCAACGGTTATAAAAAAAGAGTGGTATAAATAATGACTATTAAATATGTTTCTGGGAATTTATTGACTTATCCAGCCGAAGCAATTATAAATACTATTAATTGTGTAGGTGTAATGGGTAAAGGTATTGCACTACAATTTAAACAAAAATATCCTGATAATTTTAAGTATTATGTCAAAGAGTGTAAGTCTGGCCATGTAACAACTGGCAAGATGCTGGTTTATGCTTGTGGCATGTTATCCGAAAATCCACGTTATATTATTAATTTTCCGACTAAACAACATTGGCGAAATAATTCAAAAATTGAGTATATTACTAGCGGTTTAGATGATTTAATTAAAGTAATTGAACAGTATCAAATTAAATCAATAGCCATACCACAGCTAGGTTGTGGTAATGGTGGATTAGAATGGGATGAAGTTCGGCAAATTATTATTGAAAAACTATCATGCTTAGATATTGATATTAACATCTTTGCTCCAACCCCGCAAACAGATCAAGTCAACGAAAAGTTCACAGATCAGCAATTTCAAAATATAACTGTTGGACGAGCTATTCTTTTATTATTAATGTATCACTATCAGGGTTTGCGCTATGCGTTAACCAGTTTAGAAGTCCAGAAATTAGCGTATTTTATTAAAGAATCAGGTGAGCCAACGTTATCTAAACTTAACTTTGAAAAAAATAAATTTGGTCCATATTCTCCTGATTTAAAAAAAGTAATAGCTTTACTGGTGGTAAATAAATTTGTTGAAAATTTTAAAAATGATGAGAGTAATGATTATCAATACAAAGTTAGTGATCATGCTCATAGTTTGGCTAGCGCTTTTTTAGAAAACAACCACGATCTTAAATGTGTTGATAATATTCAAGCTTTAATTTCAGGGTATGAATATCCATTTGGCATGGAATTACTTTCAACTGTGCATTGGGTTGTTAATCATGAAGGTGCTGATAATATAAAATCTGCTTGCCATAAAGTCTGGAATTGGTCAATACAACATCCAGAATGGGGTGAGCGAAAGAAAGAATTAATGCCAGAAAAATATATCATAGATGCACTAAATAAACTTAATATACCGCTGTAGCTCTAGCTCAAAAACCAAGTTTAGAGTATTGTCGTAAAATGATTGTTGATTATCTGACTAAGTTTAAAACTGGTACCCGTGAAGATTTTGAGCGTATTATACGGGATAAACTTCCGGATATATTGAGTAACATCCAGAAGAAAAATAAAATTCGCAATGTACTCCAAACTCTGAAAGATAAAGGTCTTATTGAAATTAACAAAGGCAAATCGTGGAAATTAAAAAATGTCTAGATAGCGTTATAAGAAAAAATCTAGACATTTTTAAAACTTACTCCAGAACAATCTAATAGATTTTCTTAATTTATAACAATATATTAATTACACAATCCACAAATGTCTAGCTTAGATCTAATGAAAAATCTAGACATTTTACTGCTATTATCTAAAACAAAGCTCACAATCGAACTTTTAACCACTCCCACAAACAAAGAACCTGCTAAATCAGGTATAATAACCTACTTAAAAATCTACTAAAATATAGGAAATAAATCAATGCTTGAGATTGAACACATCAATGAAATCGCCAACCTACCGGCAATCTTAACTACACAACTCACCGAACTACGGGGGTTTCTTTGACTACACAGGCAAGAAGGCCAAATTGGATGAAGTAGAAAAAGAACTGGAAAATCCTGAAATCTGGAATACTCCAGACAGAGCTCAAGAATTAAGCAAACAAAAAAAACAGCTAGAAACAGTTGTGATGACACTAGAGCGTCTGGGCAATAGTCTTAACGCATGTAATGAGCTATTTGAACTAGCCCAAATGGAAAATGATGAAGAAACCATGTTGGTTGTCGAAAGTGATCTAAAAGCTGCACAGCAAGAGCTGGATAAGCTAGAATTTCGCCGGATGTTTTCGCACCCGATGGATCCGAATAATTGTTTTATTGATATTCAATCCGGTAGTGGTGGAACCGAGGCGCAAGATTGGGCGGATATGCTCTTTAGAATGTATCTGCGCTATGCTGATCGCAAAGGCTTTCAGGCAGAAATCCTCGAAGAACAATCTGGCGAGGTTGCGGGGATTAAGAATGCCACGATTAAAATTTCAGGTGATTATGCCTTTGGTTACTTACGTACCGAAACTGGTGTACATCGCTTAGTGCGTAATTCACCATTTGACTCGAATAATAAACGCCATACTTCATTTGCCAGTGTGTTTATTTATCCAGAAATTGATGACGACATTCAGATTGAGATCAATCCAGCTGACTTACGCACCGATACCTACCGCGCATCTGGTGCTGGTGGACAACATATTAACAAAACCGACTCTGCGGTGAGGATTACCCATATTCCAACCAATACCGTTGTACAATGTCAAAATGATCGTTCACAGCACAAAAATCGTGATGAGGCGATGAAGATGCTTAAGGCTAAACTCTATGAGCTTGAGCTGCGCAAAAAAGAAGCTGAAAAGCAAAAACTTGAAGATAGTAAAACAGATATTGGCTGGGGACATCAGATTCGCTCGTATGTCTTTGATCAATCACGAATTAAGGATTTACGTACCAATGTTGAGATCGGTAATATTCGCGGTGTGATGGATGGTGACCTGGATCCGTTTATTGAAGCGTGTCTAAAACAAGGTGTTTAATTTAATGAAAAGGCTATTTAAAAATGGCCTCCTCCACCAAATAGCAGCTTTAATTCCATTGGGCATGATGCTAACTGCTTGTCCGAGTATTGCTACTATTCTACCCTCAATGGTTCCTTCAATGATACCATCGATTAATTACAACTCAATTGATATGCAAAATCCGAATCAAATCAGCTGTAACGAAGGAGGCGTTTTTTCTTCAGAATATTGTTCAATTCCGATTAGTCGCTTTGTTGCTATTACCAGCAGCAACGCTGATCCATATTACGGTAATATTCTATTACTATACGGTAAAAATCAGAATTTCTTCTTTGACAATATTAATAAAATTGAAATTTTAGAAAGCATTAATAGCGCGTTTATTAAAAGCTACCCTGATACACAACATTTTGCCGCGCTCCCAGATGCACTACAACATCTCTATATCGTAACTAAAGAACGTCATATCCCAAAGCGTAACTATCAGAAGCTTTTTGAAACCTACATTTATCTTTACACAATTAATGCGATGGACTTTGCTACCAACGGCTGTGATGCAACAACGCAATCCTTTTTGAGCGTTACCTCCGCCAAATATCGACAACAATATATGCTCTATAAAGCGTTTAGCATGCAGTATACCAATGATATTTTACATCATATTTCAGGATCTTTAACTGGCAAATATAGTGATGAACATGCCATTTACAATGCGGTTTATGCCGAAGTATTAAAATTAGATCCATACCAATTAGAAAATATGGCGCAAGCTATTTATGCACGCACTAGTAGCAATTTACCACAATTTGATGATAGTTTCTATAGCACGGGTATAAAGTTCGGCGAAATTGGTACATTTAGTTGCTCGCCAATTGGCAGCATTTGGGAAAAATTTGGCTATGAATTTTTTGGGCGTGTAGTTTCGGGTTTACCACACTATGTCAAATTTAAAAATAAAGATTCATTTAGTAGCTATGACGACACTATGATTCCAGTAGTAGAGAGCGCGATAATCCATGCTAACTAAAATTAAAGAATTGAATTTTTTTGGCGGAAAAGGCGGGATTCGAACCCGAGCACATAAAGCTACGAAATCAAGCAACAAGCTGTTATTATTATATATTTTTATTTTACACATTGTAAATAATGTACTTAAATGTACCTATTTATACTTAACTTAGTCACTGAGTGACTAAAAAATAACAAGCATTAATCATTAAGTTTTTTTACTGAGAAAATTTAATCGTTGATGCTCTTTTTTATAGAAAGAGTATTATATCATGAAAATCACATCTAATCATCCCCTAGCGCACCACGGATTAATCGTTGGCGAGCAAATCAATCACAATGGCATTAGTTATAATGTTATGTCTGACGATTTTGGAGTATACAATCTTGAGGCAGAGCGATTATGCTCATGGAAGAAGAAACACTCATCTTAATTTATTGCTGCCAACCATAGCAAAATGGTTGGCGTTTCAAGTAAAATACATAGCTTAAGTAACAAGTAGAAAGTTTTAATGATGCTGGCATTATTTGGTGTATTTATAGTAACAATCATTTCTGGATTAGTTGCCGTCACTGGAGGTAATGGCTTAATTCTGATGCCCTCACTTCTTATGATGAATTATGATATTAAAGAAGTAATGGTCTTAATTCGAGTTAGTGCCGTTGTATTTGTACTATTTAACTTGTTTGCATTAATTAATGGTAAACAGATACCCAAATTTGATAAACGCGATCTTACTATTACAATCACATCATGCTTAAGTGTTTTATTGAGTGTCTCACTACTAAGCAAACTCGATAATACCAGCCTAATGTTCATCATTTCAATCATTCTAATTGGGTTGTTTTTATTAGTCATCTTTAAGCCAAAAGGCTCATATCTAGCTGGTTTCTTTATGTGTACACTGCCAATATTTGCAGGAATTTGTGGCAGTGCTGTTGGTGGTGCTGGACTTATTATCAGTATATTATATACACTATTAGGTTCCAGCCACGTTGAAGCGGTACAGAAGCGAATCATTCCCTCGTTAATTATTCAAATTTTGTCGTTTGCTACTTTTATGAGTCAAGGGATTAATATTTCAACCAGTCTACTAGTTACGGTAATTATAGCTACAGCTATTTCCGGATACCTTAACATGAAAATATTTCTTAATTTAAGCCCAAAGAACGGCAAAAGACTATTTTATGCAAGTTTTATATTTTCTATAGCAAACCTACTAGAAGATGCCTTTGAAAATATTTTAGAAGCCAAAGGTTTAGATTGGATAAACCTTATTCATGCTTTAAAGCATATATTCTAAATTTAATTATACTCAAGTACTCTTGCTTCGTGAAATACGACTTTCGAATATGGGCAAATCAGTGCACCAAAAATTGAATGATCTCCGATGCCTCTAACCGTTATAGCAATTATACTGTTTCCAGAGACCCACGCACCACCGGTATCTGTTTTATTTATTATTAAACCATCATCTAAAGTAGCTACTTTCCCTTTATGATCTATTACGTCAAAAACATTAGTTATTTTATTTTTATCATTTATGATTTTACTATTATCTTTGTCATCAAACGCGTAGATTGTTGTAGGTCTGTCAGTATATTTTGATAATAATTGATCTGGTTTACAATATTGTGCAATATTGTATTTAGGAGTAAACGTTATTGGCTTACTAAGTTTTAGGAGTGCTAAACTTGAATTAGGAATTAATCTCCAACCAATATTTTCTTTTGTGCTAAATAAGCTAACTGTGCTGGAAAAATTGCTTCCGTATGCGATTGTAGTATTACTATCTGGAGTACTTACATCTATTTCACTCAAATCTTGATTATAAACGCATTCAGAAGAAGTTAATACGACTAATGGATCTAATAAAACTCCAAGACATGTATCACTTGATTGTACATTGGAAGTAGATTGACGATAATCAAAATTTATTTTTACAATTCTACCATCGTTCATCACACTTTCTGCAGAAACATTAGTAATGCACATTAATGAGCTCAAAGCAAAAATTGATAGGTAATTTATACTCATGGTATACCCTTGTCTTCTAGAGTAAGTTGTAACAATTAGTTACGAATTTTAGCATATCCAAGTTTGGAACATTAACAAAGCAGGCAAACCAAATGTGATCCTCATTTGATAGTATTGACATTATTAATGCTTATTTAACTATTCTGACGATACCACTCATGCCAAACAATCAAATCAGCTATACACTGTTGGTGGTTTAAGTTGTTTTCTTTCATTATCTTCAAGGCTCGATCTGGAGTAGCGGCGCTGGGGGTTGTAGCATCTGATTCGTAACTGGTGGCAATTGACAAGCGTGTTGAACTGTCGTACAGCTTTGTAAACTGCTTGCTAATACGATTGTTATCATTAAGTAACTTAGCATTTTTAGATATTTCATTATTTAAACTCACTTCTAAAGTTGATATTTTAAGTCTTTGCTGGTTATTTGATTCAGTTACTGCTTGCAGAGTTTGACTGTATTGCACCAGCTTTACATTGTAGGTCTGTTCTGCTTTCAGTCGTTCGGCTGATTTACCTTGACGCGATCCTGCGGTATAAGTACTAATAAAAGCCAAGGATAAAATCAGCACACCGAATAGTTTGGTTTGTAAGTTCATTAAACACCTAACTCTTTCTTATATTTCTCAGTTAACTCCAGACGCTCCTCCAATCCAATCGTGCCGCCGTTAATCGCAATACTAACTTTTGTAATATTATCAGCTCTTGCTGCTGAGCCAATTCCATTAGCTTGCCAGAACCAGATCGCTGATAAAATCGCGCCCTCTTTACTCTTGACGAACTCATCAACTTTATCCAAAGTTAAACTAAGATATTTACCGTTCTTATGCAGCCAGTTCATAAAAGCCAGATGGTTATCTGTTCCGGTTAACTGAAAGATTCCACCGCCTCGGTAGTCAAAGCCATCGTTATCATTTGTACCGTTCCTTTCATTACCCATGCGCGAACCATAAACCGTATTGAACAACCAAGGCTGCGGACAAAAGTCATCGTCTTTAGCTTTTAGCTCATCTTGTTTTGCTTTAATTACCGATTTTCTGTTTGGCCAGATTACTTTTGCTCTGCCAAAGCGGTATCTGGTATCTTCTGACAGTTTAGTGAATCCGGTAGACTCATGATCTGCCTGCCCTAGAAAGTGTGCCTGTTCAAGCTTATTGGTGATACCAAAGCTGGTTAATTGTTTTATAATCTCACTTACTGTTATTTGTTTCATAATTACCCTCTAATTTTATTTGACAATAAAAGCAGTCAAATTCAAGTTATTATTTTTAATCATCATTTCTCTTTTTATGACGAGGAGTAGACTGTCGATCCATCATCTCAGACCACTTTTCAAAAAAGTTGGTAATCAAAGGTATCCTTAAACCATAGACCTTGTCAGCAAAAGTTAATAAAACATGGAGTTCCCAGACAATAAAATAACTAACTATAAAGTCATAAAGAGGTAGGTCAGTATCAAACAGTTTATATTCACCTCTTAACAGCCAAATATGGGCAAAATAAAAAATGTAAGAGATAAAAGCCATGACAATAAATTTCTTAATATACTGTCGACTCTGTAATAATACTCCATTAACTATACAAATCAGCATCAGCCCAAGCATAGCTGGGATTGTGTCATTAAAAGTATCCCACGCCGTCAAGAATATAAAAGTTTCCCATGCTGTTTGGTTAACCGAGTTAAACGATTGTTTAGTTGTGTCCATGTTTATCCTATAGAGATTAGAGAGCTTTCTGCAAAGCCAGTTACTTGCGCGTAAATTTACTCACGATTATATTGCTCAAATAAAGGTAGCTCAAGCAAATTACCACATTTAGCTTGGCGGATTACTTCACGTAAAGCTTCTCGGTATTCTTTAACTGCAGCTCGTTTTTCTGGTGTGTATGACTCCATTTTATCGGTAGTGGCGCGGTAGTCTGAATCATCTAATATCTTCTGTGCCTGATCAATTAACCGAGCTTTCTCTTGCTCCTTAATTTCTGAAGATGAGAACCTGTCAATTATATTGATTCGTCCATTCTTTAGTTGCAAAACTGATTTAAACTCGCACAATACTGCTTCATATTTGCTATATTGTTTATCTGTAATTTTTATAATAGTATCACTATCAATATCATCATAGCCGCTCAGCAAGTGGCTGAAAGAACCGTCTTCATTAAAAACCGCATATTTATTCATTTATTTACCTTTTAAATACCAGGAATTGATCCACGTTTACCCCATAGACACAAAAATTGCAGAGTAGCTGATCCTGTATTCAGGCGTGCACCAAAGGATGCAGTTGTACTGCCAAAACCGTTAAAGCTAAAACTGGCGCGAGAGTCAGCATCATTTGAGATAACAAAGACTTGGGATAGTATAAGTACATAATTTCCAGTTGGAGCATACAGTGTTCCACCTATATTTATACTTCCCGAAAATGTGCCACTCGTTAACCAAAGAAAGTTATTTCCACCAGCATTTACAACATCAGAATAATTAGCCAAAGTAAATAAAGCCGAATTGTTATTATCAACACGTCCCACTACTCTTGAGCCATTCCAGCCAATCTCCATTGAATACGGACCAGCCGCATTGGGTGTATTTGGATAAACTATGCCTTGAGTGGCAGTACTCTTTCTCATGCTAATATTACCGAAGTCACTATTGCCATTTGGAGCGTACACACCTTTCGGCGTAGTAGCTACAAAGCCATAGCCATTCTGATCACCCTTACCTGTTGATGATACACTATTAATTGCATTAATGTAGCTAGCTACAATGTTAGTGCTGTTATTTTGTAAATTAGTTGTAGTAGTGTAATCAGCAAGTGCATTAATAAGCGCTGCCATTGTTGCCAACTGATCTGATCTAGTTCCTTTGGGTGCAGTCGGTGCTGTTGGCTTATCAGTAAATGCTGGTGATTTTAAATTAGCTTTTAAAGCCAGCAACTCTGTTAAACTTGTTGTAGCAGTGTAATCAGCAAGCGCATTAATAAGCGCTGCCATTGTTGCCAATTGGTCTGTGTTAGTCCCTTTGAGTGCCGTTGGTGCTGTCGGCTTATCAGTGAATGCGGGTGATTTTAAATTAGCTTTTAAAGCCAGCAACTCTGTTAAACTTGTTGTAGCAGTATAATCAGCAAGCGCATTAACAAGCGCTGCCATTGTTGCCAATTGGTCTGTGTTAGTTCCTTTGGCTACTGTTGGTGCTGTCGGCTTATCAGTAAATGCTGGTGATTTTAAATTAGCTTTTAAAGCCAGCAACTCTGTTAAACTTGTTGTAGCAGTGTAATCAGCAAGCGCATTAATAAGCGCTGCCATTGTTGCCAACTGATCTGTGTTAGCCCCTTTGGGTGCAGTCGGTGCGGTTGGTTTGTCCGTAAATGCGGGTGATTTTAAATTAGCTTTTAAAGCCAGTTGGTCATTAACCCAACCTTTCACTAATTCATCTTGCTGGTTTACATATTTAACATCTGCATAGCCATCTAACTTAATGTTAAATTCAACGCTATCAATATTTGAGAACTTTGCAGCAATAGTAAATGCAATCGTGACTGCCTTGGATTTGTTGTCGCCAGATGGTTTATAAATTTCATCACAGCTGCCTATTGCAATTAAACTACCCTCTTCATCAAAAATACCATACTCACGGATATACCAGCCACCAACATTCGCAGGGAGTACAACATTGAGTAGCATAGTGTCTTTATATTCATTATCAACGCTTGAGCTGTCTATCTCTTTACGAAACTGCTCGCTGGTAAGCTGTGTTTCTCTTCCACTTGGTATATAGCTAGCATCACCGATTGCGAAGTATTTAAGTTTTACCGTCGTACCTGCAGCTGCGGCAGCAGCAATCTTTGCCAGACCAATATCTGTTACGATGGTGTTACTTGTCATTTTCTATCCTCCATGAGTATATTAATTTTAGTTGCAAAGGCAACGTATGGTTTTGTATCAAAGTTTATATTTTGAATGTAACTTACCCAGCTCCGCGTATTTTTATATTGTTGAATGAATGAATCAAGCAATTCTATTTTCTCGGGAGTAAATGATACGGCACTTGGTAGTGAAATCTGAAAGGTATATGGATCTCCATCATACTCAAACCATTCAAGAATATTTGCAGTAATCCCGATCTTATTCAAAGCATACTTAACCCCGGCTTTAGTGCCTTTTAGCTTCTTGAGTTTGGTATAACTTTGAATAAAGTTAATCTTATCCTGCCTAGTTTGAATGAATACATTTTCAATTGAGTTTGCAATTCCACGCTCAACAAGTAAGTAATCCAGCGTTAAATCGTCTAACTTATCCAGACTTGTAAACAGAATCTTAGTCGTGATAATCTCGACGATCTCATCAATCTCCGGCTGTATCGCAGCACAAATCCAGCGTATTTCATCCTGTTTGCGCAGAGTATCCGGCAGCAAATCAATCAATTTAGTATCAAGAATGGTCGCCATCAATAATCTTTCTCAATTCCGCCGTAGTTAATCACTAATTCGGTATTATTCCCAACCTGCAGGCAAGTCAGCTCGGTTTGCGTCGGTGCAGTAATCACTACCCGTCGCGCTCCGGCCGCCATAATCATAGCTTCGAGTCGCGAAGGATTAATTGCCCGTCCAAGCTTGGTTTTAACTGAATAAATGAAATTAGCTACCGCTTGAGCTATTGCAGCCTGAATCTGGCTGACTTCTACATCAGTCTTGGAGCTGATCCAATAACTTAACTCTATCCGATAATCAATCTGCTTGGGTGCAATAACTTCCAGCTTATCCGTTAATGGTCGCCGATCTTCGGGGTTACAGGTTTCAAGAACCAATGCCAGCTCGGCAGGAGTTGGTAAGCGTCCATCGGTCATCAGTGGAACTAACTGCACAATGCCAGGACTGGGTGAATATGGCTCAATATCAATCACCGCAGTTGATGCTTCACGCGCCCAATACTTATAAGCATTATCCGGACCAGCTGTGGAGAGTTTATCCGGTGCAGCCAAACGTCTAGCTTGAAACAGCTCATCCGATTCTTTATCGTCACCTCCGGTAGAAGCATCAATATTAACTACTCCGCCGACGTAAGCAATCGGATCAACCAGATTGACAATCTGACCAGCCGCATAATTATTACCCGCATCACCACCAACCGTAGCAATGCAGATAATCGTAGCTGACTCCTGTCCAGCTTTGACACTTACCGTCTCGGGTACTTCAAAGAACACCTTACTGTCTGCAGTTACTCGCGTACCAGCTTCAATCGTCAAATCGTAGCCCAATACCTGACTGAGGGTGAATACCATAGTTACCCGCGCCTTAACCGCTTTTTTACGCTCCAGATCAAAATCAGTAGCAAAAGCATCAAGGTACTCATCTTGGGCATAAGGAAGTAGATTCTGTTTACCGGTAAAATCAATCGTTGCCCGCAAGCCAACAAACTGGGCTGTAAGCACATTGAATAACGTCATCAGTGGATCAGCTTTAGCCAGCGTGCGGTTAGATTCTTTTTCGTAACGGCGGACAAATCCATCGAGGATTTTTTGCGGATCTTTGTCCGCAAAGGTTATTGGTTTAAGATTGTTTAAATTCATAGATACTCTGCCCTAACTTCAATAAATACCTTTGGCACCAGATTGCCATTAATCAAGTCGCTTTCAGACCAATCATAATGTGATACCCGTGCGCGTGGTTCGTAAGTCTTAACTTGTGACGACATATCAGTTTGATACATCATAATAACTACCTCAATCCGTTCATCAATCAAGCGGCTGTCAAGCCCCATGTCGCGCTGATAAGGTATTTGCCCTTTTTTCTGAGTAAAGATATTGCGGATATTTTGCACAATCTCCTGCAACACAGTAGCTGGTGCAAAGTCTATCGGCATGGTTTCGGATAAATCAACAGCTAGTAGCATCAGTTATACTCCTTGAACGTCACGGATAAATCAAGCTCAGTAATATCGCCAAAAAAATCAATATCTTTATATTTCTTGCTCAAACTGGTAATCACAAACTCGCCCAGATTTTCTGTACCGATAAAGAGATCATAAATATCACCATCATCCAAGTAGCGATTAAACAGGCGTAACTTTTCTTTAACGTTAACCCCGAAATACGATGAGAGCTTGACATTAAGTTTTACCTCATCGGCATTAGCCCCTACATACTCAAGCTTAGGCTTTGCTCCGATTATTTTATGCTCCGCGTATTCGACCGAGCGACTATGTTCAGCATCGCTAAATGTCATGGTTTCCCACGGGCGTACAGTAAAAACAATCCCACCAAATCCCCCGAGATTGCCTAAATTCTTTAATGTGTCCAGTAATGACATTTATATCTCGCAATAAAAAAACCGCCCGAAGGCGGTTTTGGTTAATGTTGTGTTGGTTTGGTTAAGAGCAACGCTAAATCATCGGCATCAACATACAACCGATCCTCATGTTCCAAAAAGCGAACCATTCTACCATTAAAATAATCACTGAATTTTTCTGTCATGTTATGCCACCTTATTTAAAACTGCATTAATATCAATCTGATACACATCTTTCCATGCCTCTGCCGGATAAGAATGTACCACCCCAAATCTGTCATCAGGAATATCTTTCATCACCAAACCGTTACGGTTACAATAGCAGGTTAATTTTAAACCATTAACTTTTAAATGTTTCAGCCGACTCTGTATTGCGAGTACCGTTGCATATTGATACTCTGGTGCAGAGTGATTTAATTTAGCCTCAAGCTGACGGACTTTATCATTGGCGCGAGCAAGTTTACCCATTACCGACGCTTCACGGCTGCTACCGATATGCCCCTTTTCTCTAATCGCTTGACTAAGTTCAGTGCCTAATAAATCATAATTACGCTGCAACAACTCTTTTTCTTCCTCGGATTTAAGCGCCAGTAACAATAAATCCTTGCGTGATAACTCAACTGCTTGTGGAGCTGCGGAAGCAGCAACCTGTCCATAGCTGCCAGTTTTGCGAATTGATGGCAAAACTTCACTAACTACAAATTCTTCAAATTTTTCTGCATCTGGTAATTTGGAACGCATCACTAAGCGATAAACATCGCGCTCTGGAATAATTTTAGTATTACGTAGCTGACCCGTTAAATTCACGGGATAGCTTGTACTTCCCTTGCAATGCGTTCTAATTGCTTGGTCTGTGTCTTTATAACCTAACTTTTCTGCTACTTCTTTGCCAATAAACCACAGGCTGCCATCATCATGAGTTAACACCGTCAAATCACCAAATAAATCACTATGGAATTTATGGCTGTGATTATCTGGTTGTGGCTGCTCAATTTTGGCAACCGGATTAAACAGTGGCGTTAGTACATTTTTTATAAACTCAAGAATGTGAGAAATATATTTACCCTCTGGTGCATTAACAATTAATTCCCCGATTTGTGAGATACTAATAAAAAAATCTTCTCGTGGAGCAAAACCTTTGCAGTTGGTATACTGACGTAACATTGGCTTGGATAGCGCTGCTTGCACAGACTCTCTTGTATATCCTAGATGCAGGAATACCGGATAAGCGATAACCAGCTGTTTTTCAGTATCAACAAAGGTGAAACAGTTCAGAAGATTCGTCATAACGTGCTCTTTGGACGTTTTGGACGGATTTATAGCCATTGGCAGCTGTTTAGTCATGATGATTTTCCTAGTAGAAAATGTTTTGTATCAATTATCTACCTTGTGGGTAGAGCTGGAGCTTGATACCACCGCTACTAGACGGCTGCTATTTATTTGGATATTCATAGCACTCCAACCCATTGGTTGGTGCAGAAAAATAAAAAAAGCCATTGAACAGTTGGCGCTGCTAGTAGTAAATTATAGGAGGTATCAATTCCTAGCGATATTATATCACATTTTCTAAATATCACCACTTTCATCTACCAATAAAAAAAGCTACCCTACGGGTAACTTTTTTTAAACTTCAACAGGTTTTTTAAATATTAATAACTTAAATGTTGCTTCTTCAGCTTTTTTATTAGATCCGCACCCTGGTTGCTGTACGGAAGTAATAGAATCAACTTGCACTAGCTCCCATCCATCAACTGCAGCAGCGTTTATAATATTTTCATACTCTTTAATTACAACAGCATGACTATTCTTCCCTGATTTCCCAGTGTGTATTTCAACTGGGACATTTACACACTTATAAACATATTGAACCATTAAAACCTCCTTTAAAATTAAGGTAAATCATCGCCACCATTAGGATATACACAACGTGCAATTCTATCTCGACCTTTACTAACCCCTTTAATAGCGCCAAATTTTTTTACTGATAAAATCATATATTCTGAACATGTAGGCTCAAATCTACAACGCCCACGATAACGATCTGGAGTAATTTTTTGATAACACCGAACAAAAAAAATGATGACTATTTTTAGCATAATTGATATTATTCTTTATTCTTATTTCTTGGTCTCACTATATACGTTAAGCTTAGTGTACCATATATTTTAATAATCCAGCAATAGCTAAGATGGTTGCAAAACCAGTTCCCGCTATCCATTTGATTAATTCAAACTTTAATTCAGCAATTGTTTTATCTAATTTTTCATTAGTAACTAAATGGTTCTTTTGCTTTTCTTCAATATCAGTCACAATTGTTGCAATTGCCGTAATTTGCTCATCATTAAATTTAGCGTCTTTTAATTGTTTGATGTAGTCAATAGTGTGCATGGCTTATATCCTCTTTAATAGTTATATTCTACCCTATCATAGCTCCTTATGTCAACAAATGCTTAAATGACAGCAAAAAATTTGGCGACTTTTTTAGCTTCATCTTTAAAGTTTTTTAAAATTGTTTGACCTAAATATGCTGGATGTTTATTAATCACCGAAACATTAATGTAATGAAACCCTTTTATTGGAATTTCTTCGTACTCAACTTCACTCATGTATAATTTTTGTGTGCTAGGATATTGTTCACTTTGGAAAGATATTTCCGCTAAATTTTTGATTTTCGAAATACCTCGCCTAGTTTTGATTGAACCAATATAGTTACCCGTCAATTCAAATACATGTTCTGCGTATCCATCTACTTGACTACTCATTGCAAAATGATAATCATTCAACAACTCTTCATAATCTTCTACAGTAATAACAACTATGCTTTGTGGATCATCCAAAATATCAATATTACGAGATAAGTCTCTTAATTCATAGTAGGCTCTGCGATACCCGGATAATTCAATAAACGTATCTAATTGATGATTAACATTTAATAGCGAAATAACATCAATAAACTTTTGACTGCACCACTCATTCATATTAACTAAATCAGTCAAATCACCCATTAACAAAGCAATTCGATGCTTACATAAAATATTTTTATTTACACTTCCTCTACAGCTACACTTAAAAGAAACTTCTCCATTATTTTCTATTAATCGTATATCATGAATAATTCCAGTACTCCCACGCACTTTATATTCGTAATTTAGCATAGCTCACTCCAAGCAAATAATGTATTTTACACCTAAATATTTGCTGATGTGTTCCATTTTGTAAACTAACTCACCACACCGTCACCTGACGTACCAGAAACCTGTTTACCATCACCATCTTTATACTCTCCAGCCTTATGCTGATGCTCAAGCCATGATTTACCGTTGATGATAACCTCGCCATTCAGGTTAATCACTTCGGCATTGATGGTTGCTTCACCTTTGCAGTCTATCGTTAGCTTATGCTCTTTGCTGTCGTAACTAATTACCGTACCATCCGGATAAGTAGTTGAATCAATATTTTCATCGCCTTCAGGAGGCAGGTCAACTTCGTTGTAGGTAAAGCCGAGCACTACACCATCCGATAACGATGGTGCGATTAATGCCACGACTGCCTGATCACCGATTTTAGGCAAATTACGTTCGCGGTTACGTGTGCCACCACCCGTCATAATCGGCAAATCTGAGCTTACTCCATCTTGGTCTGGGAATGTTACCCGACAAGTATGCTTTACTGCATTAACCGAGTAAACCTCACCCAGTTTAAAGATGTTATTATTTATCATTGGCTAAATCTCCTAAAACACGGTGGGCCGTGAAGCTGGTTCGGTAAGAACTACTACCAACTGAATGCGTGGTACTCTCAATATAGTAGCGTCCGCTAAACTGCCCATAATCGACAATATCAACGGTAATCCCAGCCATCAGTGCCGGATTCCCCATCACATCACCGCTAATCACCCATTCGCCACGGTTCTTTTTCCTGAGTAATGCCAATGCAGTAGTCTCAGCCTCTTTTGCCGAATGAAATTTCTGCCGGATATTTAAAACCTTGCCACCACCATTAATATTAGCTTGGTCCAGATAGCTTTTGGTTGTCGTTGGCTCGGGCTTTTTCTTTGCAACAGTAGTATTTGGCTTATTGGCTTTATTTGGCGTATTATGCGTAGCTGTCCATTCTGAATTATCGGTTAAGGTAAATCGAGCCTTTTTATGGCTAACACTGGCAATATGTGTTTTTTTCTTGGTCGGGTCGTAGTATGAGGCTTTAGCTTCCTTATAAAGGTTAAAGCCTTGTGCGCCAGCTCGCCGGTTATTAATGTCATATTTACTGATCAGCAGCTGTGGTGGCTGATTTTCCAGTTCTTCACGGCTGAGAACATAGAGCGTATCATCATCAATTTTAAGCATAAAATCATTATCATCCGCAAGCTTGGCTAAAAACTGTAAATCACTCTGCTCGGTCTGATCACAGACATTAAAGTCCACATCATCGCCACTAAAGACCAGCTTCATTTGATTCCGACTAACGATAGCCTCACAAACGGTTTTTAAGGTAGTATGTTCCCATTTATTAGTATTTAAGACACGGCGAATATTGGAATTAAAGGTTGATACTGCCTTAATCTCAAATTTATTTGGCGGACCGGATTCAGTCACCAAGTCAATCTCAAAAACTCCACAATAGAGTTCTTCTTCGCTATCATTATCAGACCAGTTATAGCATTTGATGGATACTTCAATCTTATCACCACGTTCCGGCATCCAGTCGCTGACAAACAGCTCGGCGCGGTCATCAATGGTCAAGGTAATATCATCAACCTCGGTGCTGGTCTTATCGTTGAAATTATAGCTGGTTAGATAAGGTGCCAGATCAGCACTTACATTTTTACCAGCAATTTTGATCTCAACCTTTGCCTTCCGCGCGGTTTTTGCTGTATCTAACATAATTACCCTCTTTGCTTCCATGGTGGTAAATTAACCGCACTTTTACTCGTCACAATTTCTGGAATGGTTAATACCACTCCGGCATCAAATTTAACAATATTACTGTAACGCTGGTTAGCATCTATCAGCTGATTGGCGTACATTTCAGCCCCCATCATCTTTTTGGCAATGGCATCCCACATATCGCCGTGCCTAGTTGTATAAGTTGTCATTTAATATGCCAATCTTGAATCATACATTTTAGTAAAATTAGCTTGCTGTTCATTTAGTGCCTCCTGAATCATGCCCTTATCAGTATTACCAGTAATATTAAAGGTCTGTACCGGACTATAGCTGATGTTTTGTGCTGCTTTTAATGATGACATCTGTTTTTGTTGCTGGGTTGTCGCTGCTTCCAAATTACCGGCAAAGTGTTTTGGCTGGCTGATTTCATGGTTAATATCAACCTTGAATGATTTACCATCATTACCGTCAAATAAAGACTTAACCGCACCGACTACCTTCATTACCGTATCATAAAAACCTGAAAGCATTGCCCAAGCTTTTTTTAGCCAGCCAACAAAATCATCCCAATGGGTACACGCCCAGTAAATCGCACCAGCCAAAAGCGCAATACCAGTAACTATTCTAAATACTGGATTTGCATTCATCACCACGTTAACAATCCCTTGCCAATATGACATCAACTTAGTTGCCAGCGCCGCTCTAGTTTGTAGGGGGATAAACCACAGGAGCGCCTTAGTAAATCCACCAAACAGTCCAGAGCTCAATAACATCACGGTATTAAATACCGAGATAGCAATTCGTGCAGAGGTAAAAGCTACCGATAATCCAGCGAGAGCAATCGCCGCTTTACCCATCACCAAGAAAGCCTCTTTATGTGCTTCAATATATGGGCGTATCGTTTGATTCAGCAAGGTATTCACATCTCTTATAACTTCATTGATAGCTGGTAAAAATGTGTTACCGATTGTAATGGCAATTGCTGCCAGATTATTTTTAAAAAGCTGCAGGGAGTTTTCTGTAGTAGATGAGCGTGAGGCAAACTCTCTCATCATACTGCCGGAATACCTGCTTTTATCACCTACCAGTTGAATATTGCCAATCACTTCCGGCAAATTATTCATCAGTCCGGCAATCGGTGCAATTGATTCTTCACCAAAGATTTGCTTTAAAATTGGTGCTTGTTTTTCTGGTGCAAGCTTCTTAATTCGCTGCAGGACATCAATCAATGACTCCATACCGTTTGTCTGCATACTCTTACCAAGTTTAGCCACATTTATACCTAGCTGGTCAAATGCGTTAACCTGATTTTTAGTTGCTGCAGTTGATGAGGTTAAGGTGGTCATCATCTTCTTAATACCAGTAGCTGCTATTTCAGGAGCAACACCCGCCCCAATTGAAGTAGCTGCCAGCGCAGCTACCTGAGCCTCAGTTAAGCCCGCAATCTTACCGAGTGCACCAATACGCGTAACAACCTCACCAATTTGTGCGCCACTGGCTGCAGAATTATCACTCAGAATATTAATCTGGTCTGCCAGCGCCACCACTTGTTGTTGGTTTAAATGAAAGCCTGAGCGCCATTTAGCCATCATATCACCAGCAGCTTCAGCGCTGACATTATATGCAACCGCCATCTGTGCCGCATTTTCAGCAAAAGCAATCAAATCCTTTTTTGCGATACCAGCCTGAGCTGCGGCAGCAGTAATATGTCCGAGTCCCTCCACCGCCATTGGCACACGGGTAGATAGATCTTTAATCTGATTACCCATCTCGGCAAACTCTTGCGGCGTATCAAAGTGCACAAGTTTACGAATATCCGCCATCACCGATTCAAACTTAATCGCATCCGCAATTGGTTGCTGCAAAAATGAGAAGCTCTTTTTTGCCATCATAATGTCAGTCGCCAAAAAGAAACGCTTTTGTGACTCCTGCTGCAGTCGCTCCGAAACCATGCCTCTAACCTGAGTCTTAGCCATTTTACTTTGCAGCTTTTCAGTACTGGCAGCCAGTTTATTTTGTTTATCAGCCAAATTATTAATGTCTAAGCCCGCATCTTTGATTTTTTGCCGATAGTTGGTTAAACGTTCAGATTCATAAGCATGAGCTTTTGCCAGTTTATCGCTGGCTTTTTGCGCCTGAGCCAAGGCTAACGCCATCTGTCTTGTTGGCGTTCCAATTCTGCCAATTTCCTGCGTTAACTCATTGACGCCTGCTTTGGCGTGATAGGCATCAGTACCCAGTTTGGTAGTAGTTGCCTCAACTTTTTTAAATTCTTCAATCAGCTTATTTTGTTTTGACAAATTACCCAGTTGATTTTGCATCAGGGTTAATTTATCTTTGGCACTACCAAATGCCTTGGTAAATGAATTATTTATTTGTGCCTGAATCTGAAATGATACGTCATGAATTTTTGACATAGTAACTTACCTAAACTTTCAAACAAATCATCGTTATATGCTATAATTTTCTCCTAATTACAGGAGTTTGTAATGACATTTATTTTAAGCTGCATTCTGGCAATTACTCTCATTGCGCTTAGTGTGATGCTATTTGCACTAGTTGCACCATTTTTATTATTTATTGCTGGAATTCTTGGACTTATTTTTGTTGTTTACCCGGGCATTATTGCCATGAGAATACTTGACTTTCTTAATCTCACCCGTAATAAAACTAAAAAACCACTCAGGTTATTAATTCCCAAGTGGCTATAATTTAGACTTTAACTCCAAATACTTGTTAAGCTTCCACACTGGCACGCTTTCCCAGTAACCTACAAAACCATGCTCTGATAATACTAAGCAGGCTGTTCTGAGTTGGTCGACCCGATTGACCCTAACAAAAAACCCTGTACCGCATATTTTAATTTGATAAATTCACCAAGCGGCAATCCGTTATAAAATTCAGCCGGAAGCTTGGTCGCATTGATAATCAGCTGTTTGGTAAATCCGGTTTCAGCTTCAATTAGTCCAGAAAATCCGGGATTGATGCTTTTATACTGACTCTCAGCCTTTTCATAATCCAGCGTGGTGATATTTTCAATATTAATCTCCAGCTCACTATATTCTTTACCGTTAAATTGATATGGTTTAGCAAATTTATGTTTCATACTTATTCCTCAATAACACAATTATTTAAATTCTTATATAACGAGCGAAATTTTTCGCTGGTTGGATAGTTTTATCTCGGCAACATCTCACAAAGCGTCAGCAATTCTGTCCAACCACTTCTCCACGCGAGCCAAAAATTTGGCGGACGTTTCTTTGCATCGCCAACCAGCACTTTAAAAATAATCCCCAAGCTTTTTAACCAGTGCCCTGCCGGCAGCTTCAAAAATGCCATTAAGTTTATCAATTTTATATAATTGTTCACCATTAAGCTTAACTTCCAATGCCGTAGCTTCCAGTGTAAATGGAACGTTAAGCATATCATTCATTTTTAGGGTGCCAAGGTTAAACCCTTTGCAACTACCACGAACTGATATATACAAACCTTGACCATTTATAGTATGATCTGCAGAATCAACACCGTTAATAACTGCTTTAAATTCGAGCAGCTTGTTATTGAGGTTTAACAGTCTAAATGCTGGCTGACTAACAGTATTAAACTTTACCTCCAGCTCAAGCTTTTCTACTGAGCCAGTGCCGGGTATCTCAATTTCACCGAGGACACCGGTACCTTCTAAAGTAATAGATTTAAACTTAACCTCGGGTAGCTTTACTTCTGCCACCCCCAGTAAGTCATAACCATCAATATAAACCCGGTATTCACGGGTTTGTGCACCGATAAATGTAGAATCACTCATCTTACTCTCCAGAAACTCTGATTAAATCATTGACATTAAATGCAACCTTGGTTGTAATGGAGGATGCGGTGGTGGAAGTACAATAATCCAGTAAAAACACCACATTGCCAGCCAGTAACGCATCCAATTGATTCTCATCCTGCGGAAATGAGATGCTGCCACTGATTAATTTACGGCTGCCAACTAAGCCATCCAGCCACGCTTGCAATTTAGATTCAACCCGAAGAATAAAAGCACGGTCGATGATCTCATCAACATTGGGCGAGCAGGCAATTATGCATGAATTAATCAGGTAATTACCGCAATCACGCACTGCAATATCAAAATCTTTGACATCATTATTACCGGGATAACAAGCCGTGCGATTACCCCAGCATACCCATCCATTATCACTATTGATTGCCAGAATTAAACCATTACCATTGAGGTACTGAGCTTGCGCCTCATCCAAAAATACATCCTGTCCGTTGATCTGGTAACCATTAATTTCATAGCTTTTATTTGATGGATTTTGATTCGGAAATCCATTATTCTTTGCCGTAATACGTTGCTTAACGGCCGCTAGAAATGTTGATTGATTATAAACTACACCTGCAGCAAGCAGATCTCCAATACAAACATTATAATGAGGATCATTTAAACCTGCTTTAGCCTTAACATCCACCGCATCGGCATAAGTTACTATTTTACTGGTGTCCAAATCAACCAAGGCATTAGCAATAAACTTCGTATTCAAAGCTTTGGCATTGGATAACAGTGCCTGACTAACTGAGATATCTTTGGACCATGCCGGCGCGATTAAACTTCCCGGTAGCTCACGATATTGCGGGCGACATTTCTGCACCAGTTCAATTCCACTATAGTTACCTTTATTATCAATGCCTCCAATAATATCTTGAGCCGTTACTTTTGAGGAGTCTAACACTTCATAATCAATCACGAGCTTATCTGCAGGTTTAATGCTGCCCTCACTCAAAACCTTTACCACCAAATGGTTGCTCTTATTAAAATCTAAACTATAATCGCTATCCAACACCTTATCTACACTGCCAACCTTAACTACAACACTGGACTTAATCGCACCAAGCTGGGATAAAATAACCTGACTATTAACCTGAGTTTGCGTTTCCTGCTCTGCAGATTTTTTATGTTTAGCAGGATCCAGTACATTCACAAAGTACACCGGAGCAACCCGAAACAGCGCAAAAAATACAAAGATAGCCTCACTAAGCGTATATTGTTTAAAGTTATCATCATAACCAAACAGTCTTACCGCTTCATTAAGATTAGTTAAACGCACCAATTTATTGACATTATTTTCATCAACCAGATTAATTGGTGCAGTACCAACAATAAAAGTAATATTCGCTTTAGTGCTTACAACTCCCTGAATGGTAGTAGCCAGCTCCTCGGCGAATGAACCATGTTTATATTCAGACATAATTTATCTTTCGTAAAACTTATTTAAAAAATCCCTCAAAATCTCCAACGTTACCAGCTGGCATATCATAACGCCAAGTTGTGGTTAAGGTTAAGCTTGCCAGTGGATCCTGATCATTGTCATAAATCTGCCAATCCAGAGACGGTTGAAGCACATATGCCTGAGCTAAGACTTTGCGTGGTATTCGCTTTAACTGTTGGCGAATTAATTTATTTGCTAGTAATAAAAAACTGTATCTATTCTCCTGATTATATTCACTCACTAAAATCACAATATCAATCTTAGTTTCAGCGTAACTAGTACCATTGTCACTATCATCATCTTCACTGCCACCACTAGGTCTAATTATAATCGCCGGGTATAACGGTGTAGCATCAGGAGCAAACTGCTTGTCATCAGCTCTTATTCGCCTCAGCTCTGCTTTATCAGGTGTACGCTCAGGCAAATAATATTTATAAACTTTTGGTGTGGTTGACATTTCGGCAAGCGTTGGGCTTTCCGAGCTGATTTTGCTTAGCGTAAAACGGATATCTTTTACCCATTCAGTAACAGATTTTTGTAGCTGGATGACAAGACTAACCTCATTGGCTTCATGAATCATCAAATACGCTCCTTTAACAGCCGCTCTAGCTGACGGTCAAGATTATTATCCACTTCCGCTTGAATATCTGTCCTTAAGTTGGGGCTATGCTCAAGCACACGGTTAACCATCTGCGGTACCGAGACACTATAACGTTGATTAATAATCTCTACTTTATGCCGTTTCCCTGCTCTCCATGTGCTACGTTTTTTATTATGATTATTTCTTGTAGTAAACTTACCAGAGCGAGTAAACACTCCCCAGTGTCCATTTTTCATTCTAGCAGTGAATGCATGCCGCCATTGATTGACTTCACCTCTAATAACTTCTGCTCTAAGAAGCTTCCCTGAATACGGTCCAAGATGTTGTCCACGTGGATTAATTCCGAAGTTATAAAGAGGTAGAGCCGCACTTTTAAACATAAGCATCCCTACTAAATTATCCGGTCGTGCACGCTGGGTGTCCAGCACCTTTTTACCACGAGTATTCTGTTTTTTAAGGTCAAATTCTTGGTCTATCTGTCCATAAATTTTACGGCGTGCCATCGTTAGAGAGGTATTTATCGTCCCTTGAATCGCTCGTGGCGCTCCGTTTTTGACTTCCGCCAAGACGATTCGTGCCAAATCAAGTTTTTTAGCATCAATTGTAATAAAAGCACTCATGCTGCAACCCCAACCAATTTAAGAGTACAAACACTGTCATCTTCAGCAAAGTTAATTACTTTATAATGTACACCGTCAAATTCAATATTATTACCATAAACTATCCGATATGGATAATCATCAAATTTATAAATCACCTCAATATCATATTCAAAAATGCCTTCATTAAATGAAGATGAGCGATTATATTGACGATTGCCAATACTGTTTGAGTTAACCACACAATCTAATTCAATACCATCAAGAATATGGTAATCTGCAAACTCATTAGTGTTGATAAAAACCTGCTTGACATCTCTAGCTAATTGCTCTTTAAATGAACTCATAGAATACCCAATAAAAAAGAGGTGCATTGCACCTCCGATTAATTTAGCTTACTTGGTCGCTTTCTTAGGCGCATTTGCCGAGTCTGCTTCACTTTCCCGATTACCACCATCAGCTGATTTAGCCGCTAAAAAATCCCCACCAGTACAAACCGTGGCAGTAATAAAGCCATCAATATTCGTCGGAACAGGTAGCGGTCTGGATGATAAGCGCTGCAAGAGATTTTTAGCTTTTTTATCAATAAATGTTTCTGGCACCAATGGGATATTGGTCGTGCCAAGACCATCTACCATATACAGCAAACCAAATATGATCTTATTGCTAACCTGAGTTGATGAAATAATCACCTTGTTAACATCAATCATTTGCTTAGCTTTTGGCTGACCCAATACATCTAAATCCTGATCATCAAGATACTCCTCCTCATAGGTATAAATCTCAACCCCAAGAACAACACCAACCAACATTAAGCCTTCACTCTGAATTTTTGGTTGATAATCCCCAAGTTTAGTCTGAATATATTTTTGCTGCTCTTTCCATTCTTTGTTGGCATAGAGACGGTCAAGCGCATTGGACCCAAAAATCATAATGTCACAGGTCAGACCAGACTGCGAAACAAATTTACGCTTCCACTTTCTGATTTGCGCAAAAATATCCACTTCAAGATTATCCCAGTTAGTTTTTGGATCTTGCGTTAAATCCTGATAGTTCCAGTATCTGGACAAGTCCAGCTCCTGATCAACACCCTTACCCTTGATTGGAATCTTGCCAGTACACAGCAAGGTTGAACACATCCATTCAATCCGTCGGGTTACTGAATTACGCATTTCGACTAGGTCTTTTGCCTGAGACGCACCAAGACGGCGATTAACCCGATCTGCACCACTGCTAGCTGAGCCATCATAAATAGTTTCACCTGCCATTCGTTTCTGTAAATCTTCAACGGTAATAATCATTTCCGGTGCAATTAATGGTGGTTTGTAAGTGTCAGTAACAAAGCTATCGCGTTCGACTACTTCACCATTTACTTTCATATTGACAAATGGCGCTAACTTGCGTTTACCCTTGTAAAAATCAACCTCAACCGCTTCCGCAGTTGCACCGACACGTTCTTTAAAAAACGTATCCTGAATAAAGGTTAAGGGTGCAGGCAATAATTGCAATGCACGTAACATTTGACGTGGTTGATATAGACTGATTAAAGTATCATTTAACATCATATTCCCTATTTAAAAAAAATGCCAACCTGACGGGCACTTAGTTGATGATCTGCAGCAGTATCGCCGCCTTCAAAAATTAGCTGTGAGCTGATAAATTCCCCAGCCATATATATCGCAGCAACTACATCACTGTCTGTAGCATCGGCATCTTCTGCCGCGATTGCATAGACCAGCTGGGAGTTATCAGTTTTTGCCTTATTAACAGGAGTACACTTCTCTTCAGTTGCGATAAATCCTAAAACATGCCCTCGTTTGTACGCGAAGCCTTTTTTAAGCGTTACTGTACCCGTTGGCATTTCAATTGCACCCGCCAGTAAGTTTTCAGACAGTGATTCACTGCGTGTATTTAATTTTTGTGGCATTATTTAACTCCCGCAAAATCTTTAACACCGGCAAAGAATGCCTCCTCGGCTTTTGCCCGAGGATCAATTCCGGCTATTGGATCAAGCTGTGCCGCAACTACTTTGTTGACAGCGTCTGCTTCACTTTGATTGACCGCCAGTAAACTGCTGCGCTGGTCTTTTTCAGCTTTGAGAATAGCAACGGCTAAACTACCCGCACTATCGCCCGTCTCAAATTTAGCTTTGGCTACCAAATCAGCATGTCCGTTGCTTTCCATCTCTTCAATATCTTTGATGCGTTGCCGTTCGGCACTGATTCCAATCTGTTTACCAGCCTCAACACCAGAGAGCTTGCCAGCTTCAAAGATTTTGGCATAAATGTCTGGGTTATCCTTTTGTAGTGCTTCAATTGTTAGCATAGTTGCTCCTTTAGGTAAAAAATTAGCTACCGGAGTAGTGGTAGCTATTTGTAGTGGTAAAAGTTGTTTGATTTTTTCCGCATAAACATTGCCAAAATCAATGCCATTTAATATCAGGTTTCCATTATCTTCATAATGAGAATCTAATTCAATATCATCAACTACGATATCAATAAAACCAAGTTTAAGTGCTTCATCGGCGGTAAACCATGTTTCATTATTCATCATAGTTGCAATTTCGTCATGTGCTATCCCAGTTTTATTATGATAAACTGCTTGCATAGTTGCATTCATTTTTTCTAATGTCCCAGCTGCTTTAGCAAATTCTTGGCTATCACCATGAATAACAGTTGAAGCATTATGGATCATTAATAACGTATTTCTTGGCATTACTACCTTATCGCCAGCCATTGCAATGATGCTAGCAGCACTTGCAGCGAGACCGTCAATATAAGTAATTTTCTTGCCTTTGAAATTTTTGATGATACCGTAAATAACATGACCAGCAAATAAGTCACCACCTGGACTATTGATATGTATATGAAGCGTTTCTGATTTTACTGATTTTAATTGTGAGATAAAATCTTTGGGATTATTTTCTTCCCTTCCAATAACACCATAAATATGCACTTCAGCTTCATTATTAGCTAATGCCTTAATCTCAAAATTCATAAATACCCCAATAAAGTACCGTTATGGGAATTCCCATAACGGAAAAACCGCCCGAAGGCGGCTGGTTAATGTTTGGTTGGCTTGGTCAGGAGCAACGCTAAATCATCGGCATCGACATATAGTCGCTCATTATATTCCAGAAAACGAACCATCCGACCATTAAAATAATCTTGAAAAACGGTTACCTCGCCATTTTCTGCAACACTAATAACCCTAGCTGTTTCCTCTAGTTCATCATCGATAATATCTTCTTTTTTCACTATTAACCCTTTCTTAAAAAAAAAGTTATTATAGCACTAATAAGTTTAAGACGATTCTTCAGCATTACGTAAATCGTTAAGGTTAACCCATTCCTCACCAGCAAAATCAGTTACGAAACGTACTGGCTGACTACCAAAATATTCAACTCGCATTCTATTCATGAGGCTTTTCTTTCATTTAACTGGCGCTGGATTAAATTCACTGCCTCTGAAGAATAAAAACACTGTTCAACTTCTTTGTTACTATACTGTGATTTACTTAATCTGCGTTCGCATAAATCGGAATCATCTTTCAATTTCAACAAATTAGCGATTCTGCCGACCATATTTGCAGAAGTTCCCAGTTTTTCAGCAATTTCTTCAGCACTAAGTCGGTGCTCAATCGTGGGTAACATAGGTTCAACCGGAATACCAACTAGCTCATGCAACAAATTTGCCCGCGCTACTTGTTTACTGTTATCATTCAATTTCATTCGGTCAATCATTTTATCGGCATAACTTAAAAATGAGGCATTGATTGCTTTGGTGCGCTCTTCAGTTTTAACAACGGGTTTAGTCGCAGGGTGTTCAATTGCAACGCTGCCCTTAGTCATGAGTTCTTCAACCCACATATCGACTTGAACGGCAAATTTAGCATTACACCATTGAGCAACACGAATAGCAACTTTAGAATGCACCCATGTACCCTGACGTTTACCACCTTGTTTTACAATGACTAAATCCGTTACGGGAATTCCCGTAACGGAACTTAACTCTTCTAAATACTCTTTCGTAGTTTGAAGTCTTAAAAAATCATTAATTTTTTTATCATTAGCAACAGCCATTTCTGTAGCATTAATTAGATTATGATTACCTAACTCAAAGCTAATAGGTTTTTCATTATATTGTTTAGTAATAATTTCATGTTTCATGATAGCATCCTTTTTAAAATTATCATGGTTAAATTCTAATTGTGGCTTAGTAAATAATGGTTGGAGAGTGTTTTTTACAAATTCAAGTATGTGAGAAACATATTTAGTTTCTGGCGCATTAACGATTAGTTCCCCAATTTGTGGAATACTAATAAAAAAATCTTCTCGTGGAGCAAAACCTTTGCAGTTGGTATACTGACGTAACATTGGCTTAGATAGCGCTGCTTGCACAGACTCTCTTGTGTATCCTAGATGCAGGAATATCGGATAAGCGATAACCAGCTGTTTTTCAGTATCAACAAAGGTGAAACAGTTCAGAAGATTCGTCATAACGTGCTCTTTGGACGTTTTGGACGGTTTTATAGCCATTGGCAGTTGTTTAGTCATGATGATTTCCTATCAGAGAAAGTGTACTAGTTACCTACCTTGTGGGCAGGGCTGGAGTTTAGTACCACCGCTGATAGACGGCTGCTATTTATTTGGATATTCATAGCACTCCAGCCCATTGACTTTGAGCATGGAAATAAAAAAAGCCTTTGAACGTGGCTAACGCTATCAGTTAAATAAAGGAGGTACTAATTCCTGAGCGATATTATATCATGACAACAAAAAACCCACTGATATTATTCAGTGGGTTTTATGCTATAATCCTCGCCTGCTCTTCGCGCTAACCTCTTAATGGTTGGACGCCTGAGTGGTTAGTGCTTTCCGGGCAGAGAAAGGAGAGTACTATGAAAAAACTGGAAGCTATGATTGTTGTAATTTCTGCCATTACTTCAATTATTAATTTAGCAAACCAGCTTATTCAATTAATCAAATTGACTAAGTAGTTTTTTGCCACCCTTCGGGGTGGTTTTTTTCTCACAATATTATATCACACTTTCTAAATATTGCCGATTTCAATAATTCAACTAACTCAACATCACCCAAATCTGAATAACTTCTTTATACTTTATTCAGCAATAGTCTTCCCTTTACTTTCCATTGCTCCTTTATAAACAGGTTTGGTGCTGCGCCTAGCTTTATCAAGCTGTTTTACTTCCCGTCGGTTAATTTTATGTGTCTCATCAAAATTCTGACCAGTTAACTGTGCTGTTTCATAAGTCATCGTACTAAACCCACCATCAAAACGAGCTTTGGCTGCTGCGACTTCCTTACCCGGGTCAATTTGCGGCATCGCCGGACCATAAAAATCAGCACGACACCATGCAGCCTTAATCGCAGGGTCATTTAAAAAGCCGGGTAAATTTACCCGACCTTTAAGTACCGCTTCCGTCAGCCACTCCTCATACACTGGTTGACAAAAATGCTCAACCAACCATTTACGTCTAGCATCAAATACTTGCCACGCTGCTAAAATTGCTGCTCTAGATGCAGAATAGCTCGATTGAAAGTGTCCAAGCAAGACTTCAAAAGGAATTTCAAGGCTAACCCCAATCTGGCGTAAGATAGTATTGATAAATCCTTCATAATTGGGGTTCGGTCGTCCCGGATTTGCCACATTAACCTTATCCCCGCGCTTTAAAGCCAAAATCATACCGGGAGTCATGCTGACATTGTCATATTTGATTTTTTCGCGAGGATCTTTCGGCCAGTCAGTAAATGGTAATTGTGCAGGATTCTCACTTTCAATAAAGACGCTTAACATTCCGGATACAACTGCTGCCATAATCTCTGCCTCTGAATAACGGCTCAGCTGTTTAAACAGTTTAATCACCGGAGATAATAACGGAATGCCACGCCGCTGTTCAGGACGTTCAACGGTAAATAAATGAATTACGTTTAAACGCCCTGACTTCTCACCACGAATTGGTATTGTCTGCCACTCAGTTGGTTGCATCTGGGCAAAGTTAATTGCATTTGGTAATTGATTAACCACATGATAATGCGTTGGCAACCCTGTTTTTTTATCAATCTCCACACCGCCCAGAATATTTTTAGTCATATCTTTAACCGGTGGATCCTGAATCCGGTCAGATTCAACAATTTTAAGCTTTAAATCATAGATTGAATTTGTCCGTTTAAAACTTGGCAAAAAGACAAAAACGTCACCACTCATTAGGACCGACAACAAGACCAGACGCTGCATATCATTAAAATTTAGGGTTCCTGCACTGTCACAGTTATAAGCCCTGTCCGCCCATAAGCTAAATTCAAACTCAATCTGTGCTTCAATCTTTTCTGCCTGCTTGCGCTTCATGCCTAAATATTTATGGTTAATCTGTGAGTTTAATCTCAGTCCACCACCAACTACATTACTAACAATCTTCTTTAATGCACCGTTGGCAAGTGATTCATTCATGCTTAAATCACGGCTGCGCTGTCTTAACACCTCATGATTCATTACGATATCTGAATCAGCATTAGTGCTCAGCGGATTCCAGTCAAGCATTGAATTATCATAACCAGCATTTCCGCTACCGTAGCCCGTTCCAGAAAAAGCGCTCAGAATATCCTTGGACAAATTATTTGGGACGTATAATCCACTGTTTCCATCAAAAATATGATTCATATTAACCTCGTGGCACTGCAGTTACAATCCTCATATACGACCCCAGATTATTTTCTAACTGAGATATTTCAATCTCAATGTCAATAATTGCCTGTCGTACTTCTGAATAATTGGCTCTGGTTAATGTCCGATTGCCAATTACATATGATTTAGCCTGACTTAGTGCCCGGCGGGCTGCACGCCACTGTGCCAGATCCTCCCGCCGCTCATCAAGCTCAGCCTGTATATTTTTTTTGCTCATTACTAACTACCTTAATATAGTTTAATTCCAGAAGAGATTAGATTTTCTTCACCATCTGCATCATCATCGTCGTCAGTTTCAAATTGTTGATTGGCTAACTGCTCTTTGATATACTCCAGATTAGGCGCAGCCATCTCATATGCAGCCAAAGCATAGACAAAAGTGTCGAGTGCCTCGTTGCGGTCACGAATTTTTTTCCAGACAAAGCGCTTGACGCCATGCTTCAAGTCTAAAACCCGCCGCTCGGAATTCAGCTGCTTATAATATTCATCACCACACCCATGTGTAACATCTAATGGAAAATGAATATAGTTTTTACCTTTAGTATGATTACGCAGCCGAGAATAAATCACAGCCTTAGCCGCATCCACTCCAACCTTCATAACTTTAGTATGGGTTCGGTTTTTAGAGGACGGATTATTTATAATTGGAATACCTTCGCCACCAAACCCCTTTACAGCCGCCACCCGAAGATGCTCACGTGGTGTAGTGAATTTGTAAACCCGATCTGCCAAATAACCTGAATCGACACAGCTGGCACCGATTGGTAATTTGCGCCCATCAGGAAGAGAATACCCGCGGCAGATTACACCATCCAAACTATCCCAAACCTCATCCTGTTCCGGATTACCCAAGATCATTTGATTAGTAATTACCCAACATTGATTATTTTCTCCCCAGCCAATAATTTGGTATTCAAGACGATTATCCTGAACATCTACTCCACAGGTTAAATATAAAACGCCATCTGGTAACTCAGCGTTATATACCTGCTTATGGCTTTCCAATAACGCGATATCTAAATCTTCAACTATTGCCTCAATAGGCTCACCGAGTTTTAGATTCAGAAATTCCTGCATCTTCTCGTTACCTTCTGAATCCCCAATCTCAAGATATTCTTTTGCCAGCTCATGAAACTTAACCCATGGCGAATACAAGCTTGAGATATGAAATCCCGGCATTGTCTTGTGCTTGGCGGTTGCTATCCACTTACCGTTTGCCAATAATTCAGATTTATGTTTATCCATAATATGAAAATAGCACGCGGGACATTCGAGAAATACCGAATCAATAATTAATTCACCCTTATCATCAAGCTCCCATTTCACTTGCTCCCAGTTAAGCACGAACTCATGACCGCAGTCTGGACAAGGTACGTGATAATAACGCTTGTCGCTTTTTTCGAATAGCTCGACAATTTGAGATGTTTCTTTAATGGTTGGAGTTGAGATTGCTAAAATCTTGCGATTCCAGAAGTTAGTTGTACGCTGTAACGCCAGTTTGAATGGTGCCCCTTCTTTCTTTAGAGCCTCCAGAAACCTATCTATCTCATCGGCAATTAATATCCGGATTGCTTTACTTGATAGCTTGGTTGGACTTTGCGCACCATAGATTGCTAGATACCCCGATGTAAATTTTTTTAGTTCGATAGTATTGTCACTGTCCTTGCTATTTGAAAATAAATTACGTAATACAGGTGTTGCCTGAATAGTTGTTTCTATCCTTGTCTTGGAGAAGTCGTTTGCCATACCATCAGTCGGCATCAAATACATTATCGGTGATGGATCCTCCACCATATAATAACCCATAATATTTAATGCAATTTCAGTTTTACCGACCTGAGAACTGGCCATTACAACCACCATATTTTCAGGAGAATTAAATACGTCCATAATCTCGCGGGTATATGGTGCTCTGGCAGTTTTCCAGCGTCCGGGCTCAGGACCAGTTCCACGTGCGATATACCGAAACTGGTCAGACCACTGACTGATGCTTAAACGTGGTTTTGGCTTAAATGTTGCCAGTGTCTGCCGATATATCTTCCTCATTTGATTGTTCATTATATTCATGCTGTAAATTATATAAATCGGTTAATATTTCATTCATTGAATCATCTAATGCATATTGAATCTCGGTAGCGCTTAACCCAACTAAGGTTGGTGCAATCTTGCTTGGTAAATTAATTAGCTCATTACGCACAATTTCGCAAACACCAACCACAACCTTACAAACATCATCAACAGCAATTAGATTACCCTGCATTTTTTTCAGATTGACTTTATGGATATCACCAAGTACATTTTCTTTTTTATATTTAGCATTCAGCAGATCCTGCATTGTAACGTTAGGGTTATCAGGATCAACACCATCTGACTTTGCCAGTTCACCTGGAGCAAAAACTTCAGGCGTGACTTTTGTGTTAGGTAACCCAATTCCACTTTTAATTAGGTGATATGTCCGCTCCGCATCCGGCATAATCAATTTTTTACCTTGGTGAGGCAGTTTATTTTTTAATTGCGAAATAGCAGATGCTGAAACGCCCATTTTTTTAGCAAAATCAGCTTGTGATATTAGAATCATAGTTTACTTTCAAAATAGTCGTTGTTGAACTTCGCTCAATACTTTGTTGAGCCTAAACTGTGCTGCGCGCTTTTGTTTTTTTTGAATGGCTCCAGCCTGCCCCCAAATACTACCATTATTTTTCAATCGCTCTATATCATCATATGCAAATTTTAACCTAGCCTGATAATTATCTAACTCTAATGCTTTGCGGACAATTTTTTGTCGCTGCTTAACTGAATAACCAGAAGTCACGATTAACGTTAACTCTTTATCTAGATAAATCATGGATATATATCCACGCTTATCATAATCAACACTAACATATTGTTTTAATTGATGGCTCAAATCTGAGCCATCTTTTTTAATATCATAAAGCTCACATAATATATTTACAACGTCACGAATTACATTCTTATGCAGCTTTCCAGTCAGCTCTGATATTTCCTTACTCGACATAGTTGCATGCGATTCCAAGTGTTCTTCAAGTTTAATTAATTGCAATTTACAATTCTCCAATGAAAAAGCCCCGGCATAACCGAGGCTTCAAAAATTAAGGCAATATATTTTATGTAATATATTGATAAATTTAAATATTACTCAACAAGTGCAAAAATGCTACAAAATAAACTTAAGGCAAACTTAAGGCAATTTTGAAACTTTGCAACTAGCGAAATCCCGCGAGTGTTCCACCCGTAAAGATTTATATTTCTCTGGGAGGACCCGCCGATTTTACTAAGTAAACAATCCAATAAAAAAGCCCCACGCAATAACTGCATGAGGCTTCCATATAACTAATACACATCAATAACATAACAACGAAAAAAGCCCCGATATTCTCGGAGCTTTTCTATACGTACAACTGTTTCAAGTATGGGAATTATAGCTAAATTGTGCGCCAGTGTCAAATTTAATTAAAAATGTCGGTAAAGTATCAATTTACCGTACTTATGATATAATCCCTGTGTTTATTAGGTTGACACATCCCCTAATAAAGATAACAACACGCATCAAACACGACAATTACAACTGCATTTCAGTATGTTATAAAAGAATATTCTTTTATACTTATTTTTATACTTTTTTTAAAGTAATCGAAATGCCAAAGATAAAATCAAAACTACTCACTAAACAAAATATCAATGACTTTACGCAAGAATCATTATTTGGTTCATCTCTCCATGATGGTCATAACTTATACCTATTCAAAAACAAGCATTCATGCGTATGGAAGCTGCGAACACAAAGCAGGATAGGTAATAAAACACAGTTCAGCTGGAAGCGAATTGGTGACGCCCGCGATATTACCCTAAGTAAAGCAAGAGTACTGGCGGATGAGATGCGCGATCTAATACGCCAAGGCATCAACGTCCATACTCATGGGAAAGAGCAAAGCAAGCTGGGCAAGACATTTGGTGCTGTAGTTAGCATCTATATTGATTCATGCAAACGCTCACTTAAACCACAATCCAAAGTAAAATTGGTTGCCGTACTGAATAAAGCGGCTATATTGAATAGTGCGATTATCTCCAAAATTAGCGAAACAGACGTTGCCTCTGTCATTGACCGAGTGAAACATAAATCACCATCAACTGCAGCAACTTTACTCCGCGAGATAAAAGCAATATTTAGGTTTGCCTATGATGAGAAATATATCATGCAAAAGCTTGAGATAAATATAAAAGCCAGATATAAAATAAATGTCCGCACGCGATATTTGAATGAAAAGAAATTGGGTGGATTATTTAAGAATTTATGGAGTGATAATAATACGCCAGTAACAATTAAAACAGCTATTTATGCTCTGTTTATCACCATGCTGCGCCGCGATGAATTGCTTAGTCTGGAATGGTCTGATGTTGATCTGGATAATCAAAAAATCACCGTGAGAAATGCCAAGCGCATAGACAATTTTATTGTCCGCATACCTCTTCAGTTAGTACATAAATTGGGGGAGTTACGGCAAAAATACCCAGCGACAAAATATGTATTTAACTGTCGCGAAGGTCGCTATAGTGGCGATACACTATGCCGCTACTGTAAACAACTTGGTGAGAGATATGGAATTGGTGAATTTACGCCCCACGATGCAAGACGTACTGGAATGACTCTATTGGCTGATAATAACCACAGCTACAAAGTTATTGATATGGCATTGGGTCATGTCCAAAAAGGCGTAAACAAATCATACCTCAAGACGCACCTCAGCGAACCACGCGCCAAACTGCTGCAGGATTATGCAGATCTCATTGATTTATTGATAAGCAAGTAAAGCACAACAATTATTTACATTGACAAATACCCTACTAATTTAGTACACTATGTAAATATTTATGGAGATAAGTAAATGAAAATAATACTAGCTTGGTTTGCAAAACTATTTTCTGGCTGGTTTTGCAACTCAACCTGTAAAACTAAACTGGACCAGAAGGAGCGCGATAAAATTATCAAGCTATCCAATAATGTTGATATGGATGAATACTAAGACTGAATAACCCACCATTGTTGGTGGGTTTGTTTTTACTCAATCGTTAATGTCCATGAGATTTCTCATATTGATTGACAAACTCCAACAGGACATCATTAATTTTAGTCTGATATTTTTTACTATGCTGCTTAAAAAAAGTCACAATCTTAGGGTCAAGCTTTAATGTTACCGGGATTTTATCCGGATCTTCTGACTTCAATGCTTTAGTTAATGCATCAAACATCATTTTATCAGTAATCACCGTCTTTTCGTTAGCATCTGGATATAACTTTTCCCAGCCCTTAGTCTTACTCATATCAGGAATATCAGAATAATCAATACTCTCATCAGGTATTGCCGCTAACTTTTTTAATTGTGCATCTGTCATTTTATTCATTATAATTCACCTTATCCCTTCCCGCTGGACGGGCTGAAATTAAACGGATATTACCATTACGCTCAGTAAAGGCAACTAAAATAATTAGCACACCTCTAACTTTACCAATTAAATGAAATCTTTCCTCTGTACCAACTATCCAGTCAAATTTACGTACCGCTTTGGGATCTCTGAATGCTTCAATGGCAGTTTCAAAATCAATACCATGCTTTTTAATATTTACATGATTCTTATTATCATCCCACTCGAATTTCATTAACGACCCCATTCATTATGCTAACACCATTATAGCCTGATTATTGTAGATTGTCAATATAAATAACAATATTAATTTATTGTTTTATTACCGGCATGCTCAATCATCGTTAGATCACAGGCATCACGCAAATCCTGCACACAAACATAATCCAGCCCACTATCATCAGTAAGATAACGCACCGGATTGCTCCCAAAAAACTCAGTTCTTTTTTTCATTTTGTTTGTCCTTTAATGCTTGTTGAATCATATTTACCGCCTGATTATTATAAAAATGTACGATTACGTCTTTTTTTGACCGTTCTGAGTGCGATAGCCGCGCCTCACTGTAATTCTGATTGCCACGAATCCCCAATTTGCTGATAACATGCCCGATTGCTTGCGGTGAAACATTCATCCGCGAAGCGATTTGGGCTGGCGATAACTTTTCATCACGAATTACTGGCAGCATTAACTCCAGCGGCAACCCGGCCTGTTCATGCAGCAAATGCGCTTTCAATACCTGACGGCTTTCGGCACTGAGCTGCATCAAGTCAATTTGTTTGATGGTAGTTTGTAAGAATGCCGCGTTCTGCGGTTTGCTGGTTTGCGGTCGTTCAATCTGGTGGTGTGACATAGTTGGTGGAATTGTCTGCGGTTGGTAATTGGTTAACCCTCCGCGCCGATGTGCCTGCCATTCCCGAATAATAGCATGGCGTTGCGGTATTGAGTAACCAGAGGTTAAAGTTAGAGTTAATTCTTCGTTGAGATTATAGCAAGGTTTTTCACGTTTATATGCGTCTAAATAGATGGACGCAAAATTGCGTTCATCTATATTTAGCTGTTCTAGCATGTTTTTTATATCTCGAATAATGTCAGCATGTCGTTTACCAGTTAATTGTGCAATCTCCAGACTGCTCATAGTTTCAACATTAGTTCTTAAATTGAGCACATCTATATACTGGCGGCCAAACTCTTCGCAAAACCCTCTTAAATACTTTTCTTTAACATAAGTTTGCTCGTCAATTGTGACAAAGGCGGTTGAACCGTAAGTATAGCCAATCTCAAAGATTGCTATATCATAGCACTCCAGTATATTTACCGAAATTAGGCGTTGTTTGGGGTTGATGGTGATTGTTCTATTATTGAATAGAATAACTTTATGATCAGGTATATTAGACATGATGATTTCCTGGTTAAAATTGTTTTGAATTACTTACCAAACAAGTTTTGAAGTGTGAGGTAAGGCGGGAGTTCAAAACACCGTAACCAGACGGCTGGGCTTATTCCCTTTGCAGGTATTTTATTCGCCCCTCCCGCCATTGTTTTAAATGAACTTTCAAAGTTCACCTATCTAATGCGCAGGCATAAAAAAAGCCATGTTTTGCGGAATAGGCTGCACCGCTGGTTAAAGGAGTTTTGAAGTCCTAGCAGTGATTCTACCCTATCATGGCTTTTTTGTCAATTAACTGTTATCTTATCACTACTGTAATCGTACATTTACATCCTAATTGTTCACCTGGAAATATCTTATTGTATCCTGATATATCATCAGGATCTGGCATCCCATTGATAATATTAAAACGTTTTCGATTTAATTTATAATGGCTTTCAAATTCACATTTAAAGGATTTAATACAATGCCATTCTGCGATGGTATAACCTTCTTCAATATTTTCTTTTCTATAAAATTCTTTTAACCAGATATCATGATTGGGATCATTATATGAATATGGTACATTAATATTACGGGTTGTAAAAGAGTACCCTATATTAATTACTGAATCATTATCTAAATCATCTGTTTTAAATTTATTTATATCCTGCTTGGTTGGAATAGTAGTATTTTCATTTGAATTTTTAATATCTAATAGATTTTTATTTTTCCTGATTTTATTTATTGACCGAAGTATCATCCATAAACAATAAAGAATAAAAATTAGTAGTATTATAGTAGCCATAAAAATTCCCTAAAAATGGAGATTTATTTTATCACTTAAAGTAGATTTAGTTTGTCCAATTTTGCGGACAAGCTCCCCATATCATGGCTTTTTTGTCAACAAAAAACCCACTGAAATAAATCAGCGGGCTTTTATGATATAATCTCGGTCTGCTTGAGTCCAGCTGTTTAGTTTGGAACCCGAGCAGCTGGTCTCACTCTAGGCGAGAAAGGGGGTGATACCATGAAAAAACTGAGAGCTATGATTGTTATAATCTCGTCCATTAGCGCAATCATTACATTAGCAAATCAGCTTATTCAATTGTTAAGATTGATTAAGTAGTTTTTTCGCCGCCCTTCGAGGCGGTTTTTTTTGTTTAACCAGCGCTATTCTACCCTATCGTACCTCTTTTGTCAAATTATACTAATTCAAAGGCATCTGATTCGCTTCATTAATCATCGCCCAATTGGCATGTTCATACCTATCTTCTTTTAGCGCTTGCTTTGCTTCCTTTAGTGCTTTTTTTAACGCTTTAATTTTTAATTCCACCAATTTAATACGATTATTTATCTTGAAGTATTGAATATTTTCCATAATGGTTCCTTTTTAAATTTTTGATTAATAATTCCTCAATATCACTCGCCAACACCATATCAAGATCAATAAACCCAATTAGCAGCTTAGATAATTTCTGGCTACTTGAATCTGCTTCATTACTCCCAATCATCTTGCGGGCATGCCCTGCACTGCACCCTAACGCCTGAGCAATCATATGATCAGCTCTAAACTTATCTCCACGCCATTTTTTGGCAATAAGTGCACCAACATAGGTATTTTGCGGATAGACTAACTTAGCCAAGCGTAGCAGGCAGCGCGGCTGCCCTGCCAGATCCAGCCGCTGAAAATAAAACTCAAACATAGCAACTTCATCATCGCTGCACATCTTTTTGATTGCCGCAATAATTACCTTTAATTCACCAATCAGCGCGACTCGATTCTCACGTGGCAGTGTCGAATGAATGTCCAGCATCTGCAAATAATCCACTGCCGGCAAACTACCATCAGCACACTGGCAAAGGTTATAAAGTTCTTTGCGCAGATTTATCATACTATTTGCTCCTTAAACTTCACCTGTAAACAGATCATTGTTAATATACTTAATCGACTCTTTATAGTAGTGCTCACTAAGCTCGACGGCTATAAAATTTCGCTGGCGTAACTTACAGGTATAAGCAACAATCCCGCTGCCGCTAAATGTATCCAAAACCAAGTCATACTCATTGCTATAGAGCATAATCAAATACTCAATCAAACCAAAAGGCTTTGCTGATGGATGAATACCTGCAGCAGAAGATTTATTAAAGCGTAAAATTGACTTAGGATATAACATATCGTTTAGTTTCTCATAAACAATTTTTTTGGTAATTCCAGAATAGAGCTGTTTATTACTTGATACGGCTTTCACATTTTCAAGCTTAGCTTTAATCCTCTGGACACCATGATTAAAGGTATTACGTTTTAATTTTGGCTTCTCATTACGTACAAAAGTTTTACTAAAATAAAGTACCATCTCGTGATTAAGCATTGGGCGCGAGTCTGCAGATGCAAAACCAGTGGTTTTATTCACTTTATCCCAAACCAATTCATAGCGAAAATACTCTTTCATTAAATTAACCATAAAATAGGTAAACTTACCACTACTAAAAATCAAAATCGGAGCATGTGGTTTTGCTACTCGCAAAACTTCTTGCTTCCATAAATTAAAATCCAGCGTCTTTGCGGCTAACTGATCATATTCAAGATTAGTGGTCATATACGGCGGATCAGTTAAAATCAAATCAATGCTTTCATCAGAGATTTGTGCCAATATATCAAAACAGTTAGCAAAATGAATTTTGTTAATTAATTCTTTCATGTTTTACCTTTCGAAGTAAGTTTTTTTGTGAGATAAACTTGCCACACACCGAAAGACAATAAAATAGTTAGAAATTTATTTATAAATTAGTTATATTGATAGCCAACACAGCGGTTTTCCCGCATTTGCTTGCCAAGTTCACGACGATTGAATCGTTCATTACCATAGCGGCCGAACCACCATCTGCCAAACTCATAAAACGACTTAAATGTCGGATTTTCTTGTTTACTCATTTTACACTCCTAAATTATTAGATTCTTTTAAGCGATAATCGTCCCAATTAAAAATCTGCACGAATTTACCCTGTTGCATCCGCGAAATTATCCGGTGTCCAAGTTTGAGTTTGAGATCGTCAATAATATTGGTAATCAGCAAAGTTGGATGTTTTAGATGATATCGCGTATTGATAATATCGAATATTTCGTTGCGGTCAAAATCGCGGTTAGTAACTGCAGCTTCATCAATAATCAGCAAATCAATATCAATGAATCGTTTGATAACCGATTGCTTACTTTGTGTTTTATTTGCAAAGGTACTCTGAATAGTATTGACAATATCGCTCATCGTTGCGAATACTGCGGTATACCCTCGTTTTATCAACTCATTAATCACCGCTGCCGCTAGGTGAGTTTTTCCGGTTCCGGTTGAGCCGGTCAGTATTCCGTGAATGTTTTTTGTTTTTGCCTGAGCAAAATTTTCTGCAAAATAGCGCAAATTATTAACAACCTTAGTTTGAATTTCACCAGCATAAACCACATAATTATCAAAAGTACAATGCTCAAATGATGGTGGAATTGCCGCACGATTTATCACGGCTTTAATCGTTGCTAATTGGTTTTTCTGCTCTTGTTCTTTCAGTTGTTTTTTATAGTCATGATCTCGCTTATGAGATACACAAACTGGACAACTGGTAGCTCTACTTTCGCCTTTTAAAGTGAACGTTGCCGACATAAATTCGCCATGCTCGGCGCAAACCAAAGTCTGGTAGTTGTAAAAATGTTTACTTTCACCTACTATTTCGCTGGTACTAATGAAATCTTTAGACATAATGGTCACTCTCAAAAACTTGCCTGATTAACTGGAACATCAAAATGTGCTTGCGCATCATCATATGACTGAGTCGATAAGTCGTGATCATTAACGGCAACCCGTTTTCGGCTTTGCATATCCATAAACTTTTCGACATTTTCAGTTGTGCCAAAAATGTTGCTAATTTGGTTGTATGCTGTTTGGTTCGGATTTGCACCCATATGCCACCGTGATTTACTGCAGCCAAGAATTGCGGTCTTTAGGTCTTGAACAGAAAAATCCTGCAAGCGCAGTTTAATCATCTTGCTACGTTTTGCATCGAGTTTGGCTTTATGAGTTTTCATAATTTCTTGCCAAAATAAAAAGACTTCATTTATCTCGTCTGATTTATCCAAACTTTTTTTGTTTATTTTTTTATTATCTGTATTCTCTGGTACTTCTCTGTTATTTATAACTAAAGGCGCTTTCGCACTATCCGTAGCGGCGCTTTCCGCCTTTATTAAAGAGGCGCTTTCCGCCGTTACGTAAAGGCGGTTTAGTGCTTTACGTAACGCACCTAGATTTAGCTGATAATACGTAATTCGGTCTATTGTGGTCCAGTGAACAACTGGAGTAGTTATTTCTGTTAAATCCTGCCCTTTTTTAATTTTGGTACTAATCGCCGTGATGGCAGTATCGAACTCACGACGTGAGAATCCAAGCTCTTCGGTCCAGGATTGGTCTATCTGATAAAGTTCATGCTCACACGGTTCTTTGAATTTGTAGAATGGTGTATTTTGATGCCCACAGCGGTAAATTATCTGCTGTAAAAGAATAGACGCAGTCACGCTTCCGGTGATTCTATTAAACTCTTTGCGGTAAGGAATAATGTTGGCATCATGCACGAGTACATTTAGCACGCTAAGTTCAGTGTCTAACATAATATTTTGTCCTTTAAAACCAATAAGCAGCACCAGTAAGTCCATAAAAAATGAATCTCAGGCGGTAGCTACTCCGCCCTTGACCCACAGGACACACTTTAACCATAAGACTACCGAGTACCAGCAGATATTGCCCTGCTGATATGCCAGATAGATGGTTGAAAACTGTTTGCTATTTCAAACTGAATTGAAATAAGAATTATTTACTGTGCATTGTTTACTGCTTTTTGTTCTTGTTTGCTCACTACTGAGCGTTAATTACTCAATATTTACTCATCATTGCCCAATTGTGGGCAGCAGTGAGTAATCCAACACCAAACAAGCTAAAGACGGGTACAAAATAATTTATCAAATGATAATATTTTGCATAATTCAGAAAATTTTATGATATAATGGAATTATCCTGTTAATAGCAGGATTCACGATACCATAAGAGATTCTATCTCTGCTTGGTTGGAGTGCTATCAGTTTTGGTCTGCGAAAACTTTGGACTGATAGCACGAGCCCCGTGAGGGAAGAACATAATGGGCTTTCACCATTGTGCGCTTTTTGTGTTTGGGCTTGCACCAAACTGCTTTTATTAATTGGAATATTATGAGTAATCAAATTACTATAAATAAACTTTATGACTACTTACAAGATTTAAATCTTAGCAAAAATATAGACTCTGTACAATTAGATGAATACAACTTAAATGTTTTATTTGCACAAAGACTAATTGCTAATAATAACAATGGCGAAATTTGTATAACTACTCTTGGAGAGATATCCCTTCTAGGTGGTTTAGATAATTTTGTTTCATTTTTTCAGCAAATTTATTTACAATTAAATCTAGAGGCGGCTTTAAATCGTAAAATTTCGGAACTTGAGCGCCAAATAAAGAAAATGAGTTAAATTCTTTTATTGGAATTGGATAAATTTGAATATTTTTTGCTTGTATTTCACTAATTAGATTATTTAATCTTTTAAAGTTAACTTTATTATGGTAAACATCGCAAGTATCAAATATATCCTCTAACGTTTCTATGTAACGGTAGTTATAAAATTTGATTTGTAAATTACAAATTAACTCGGCGCAGCAATTTTTTAATTCAGCGTCCAGATATGGATATAATTCAAATAAATTTTTATTCATTTTTACCTTTCGAGCTTAACTCGATTAAACAACATTGCCGCGACCTAGCAGCATGGCTAGGGTTTACGCGGGTGGTGTTATCGGTAGATAGCAAGAAGCTTAAAAAGCTACCGATAACGTGATTATACAACAAATATTTTTCACAATGAAATAATTTATTTAATTTATGAAAACAAACCTCCAGATTCTCAATGAATATATTGAGAACAACTATAAAAATGTGCGGCAGTTTTGCTTAGCATACGATATAAATCAAGGAAACATCTCCAGCATCCTGAATGGAGTCAGGGGTTTTGATATAAAAGCGGCAAAGAATATTGAAGATAAGATATTTGCTAAAACAGGTGTACGTATTTTTTCTGCAAAAGATGAAGAGTTAGAACCTGATACATTTCGCATACCAGAATATAATGTAAGGCTTTCAGCCGGGCATGGTGAGGAAGTTATACACCCTGAAAATATCAAACGCTATCATACTTTTAATGAAAGCTTTTTAACTGATTTTAGAGTAAAAAAAGATAACTTGGCGATTGTCCAAGTGGTCGGAGATAGTATGCACTCGACACTTTTGAGTGGTGAATTGGTTGTTATTGATTTATCGAAAAAAGATCCATTGGACAATCAGGTATATGCAATAACTACTAAAAATCATACTTGGGTTAAACGTTACAGAATAACCCCTGCAGGTGGTAAATGGCAGTCAGATAATGAAGAATACAGAGAATATGATAATCCTCTAAACAATGGCATATCGGTTAGACCAGTTGGATTGGTGCTATTCTCGCTTGGTAGAAAGATTAATTAAAAAGACAAGGCTTTTCTAATGATTATGCGCTTGTTTTTCCGCCAACATGAAAGCACGCAAAATATCATTAATTCTAGTCTGATATTTTTTCCCGTGCCCTTTAAAATATTGAACAACATCATGGTCCAATCTTAAACTCACACGGTCTTTAATTTTTGATGCTTCAATATCATCAAGTATTGTACAAACCTGTTCCCATGATAAATTTTCACTAACCATTTTAGAAAAAATATCATTTGAAACCTGCTTAAACGGGCTAAAATCCTCAACCGCTGGGATATCTGAATAGTCAATATCCTCATCTTTTATATTTTTTAAGTATTCAATTTGTTCTTGTCTGGTTTTCATAATTAGTCCTCTCTTTTTTGTTAGCTCGTCGCGCCGAAATAATTCTAACTTTGCCATCGCGTGGAGTAAAAACCACCATAATAACGATTACGCCCTCTATCTCCCCAATGACTTGGAATCGCTCTTCCTTATCTACTATTCGATTTGGAGCTATTATTTTATTTTTGTCATCAAATACATCTTTGGCAATTTCAAAACCAATGCCATGCTTAGTAATATTAGCTTTGTTTTTATTTTCATCCCATTCAAACTGCATTGATCTTCCTTCTTATACGACATTATTGTACTACTAGGCTGACAAATTGTCAACATAAATCCATTTCCAGCTAAGCACAAGAAATAACTTGTAGCTGTTGACAACATTGCTCAGAAGCCATAAAACGCATAGTTTGATAAGTTGCTATTTTAGTTCTATTTTTTGCGCTGCATGATAAATATATTTCATTTTGAAAATATTTATGTTGACATTTATGTTTTCAGTGTGAAATAATAACGCCATGAAGTTGGTTTCATTGCCAACCAAACAAAGCTCTTTAACAATTAAAATCTACGAGATGGAAATCCACTCTATTACAGGTGAGTGCAATATAACCTGTAATACATAGATTGCAACTAATAGCGATTATCATTATAAAATTGGATAGTCGCTATCGTGATGTAATTTAACTATAATAATATATCAGTTAAAAGAGGGGTGAAAATGATAAAAAATTTTAAATTTACGCCAAGAAAGAAATCTAAATTTATCCCAAGAGGGGTTAGAAACCCCATATCAGGAATGACCTTCGATGAAATTCTAGCTATCCAGCGCTACGAAAATCACCAGCGCGAAGAAATACGTAATCTTAGAAACTCCATGGGAAACAGTATTGATGAAGCTTTAGCTATCTGGCTCTGCAGAGAGCGCTGGCTTGAAAAAATGCATAACCCTAGAAACCCCATCAATTAATGTCTCTACGTCATTTTTAGCTGGTTCTTCAGATTTATTATGAACACATTGATTCCTAATACTGGCAAGCAGAGAAATATGCTTATATTCATTTAAAGTTATAACTTCTTCCTTTTTTAAAAATTCATTATAATCATTGATACTAGGATCTTTTTTAGAGAGCTTTAGATTATTACTTTCACATATTTGTGCAAAATGTGACTCTAGTACCACGCCAGCAATAGCTCCAGCAGCTCGATAAAAACCCTTATTTATTAGCTCTTTTGCCGCTTCAAGTTCCGAGTTAAATAAATCAGCTTGAAGCAGTCGCTTAATATCAAATAAAGAAGAATTAAATCGCTCATAACAAACTTTTAATATTGCTCGCTGTTGTATAAATTTAGGAATTGCAGCTTCCATAACTACGACACCTTCTTGCCTAATGCCATTTAGAAAATCCTCAATAACGTATGACGAATAGTCAATTATACTTCTATTATTAGGTGTCTTATATTGTCTAATAAAATCATCCAACCTATCAGGCAATAAGAACTTAATTATAGATAAGGATTTTGAATACCACCCTTGGTAGTCAAGGTGAAAGCTAGGTAAGCTATTAATATAACTAGCTAAGTTCTCTGGTTCTAATCTACCGCTATCACAAAATAATTTTTTAAGTTTTTTATCTGGATAACATAAAACAAACATTGAGTCCTGAAGAAAGTATGCAAATTCTATTAAGTCAACCAAGCCAGTTTTATATTTTTCTAAATTATTATTTTTAGTAGTTACATCCATGATGTTCCTTTTTTGGTGTTATTAATTTTGTTTGAGACCTCTATTATAACAATCACTAAGGGAACATCATGAATTTAACTATTTTTTGGAGTATTTAATGAATGTAATGAAAGTCAATTTAAATTTAGATATAAACGAGTTAACTAAGACTCAATTTGATCAAGTGTTAATACCGTCAATCTTAGCTTTTACACATCGAGACTACTATAATGGTATTAAAATTGAATGGTCATTTAACATTAGCTGTTCCGATCTTAAAATAGAGGATAAGCCACATTACACACCGGCGGGAGAACACCATGAGTAAAGCAAGAAATAACCGACGTGCAGCCATTCATGCTATCCAAAAAGCTGAACAAATAAGCATAAGATTATGCGCTATCGCCGAACGTCATATTATCAAGGGTCAAATCACCAACTATGACAATTTTTATCAACCAAAGAAAAGGAGAAGCGTAATTGTTAGATAAATCAAAAGAAGAATGGAATAGAGAAGAAATTTGTGCCGTTTGTGGTTTCAGCATCGAATGGTTCCGACAGTTAAGAAAAGCTGGCAAAATTCCACCACCTGATGATACTAAACGCACACCATATATTTGGAAGCTCTGCAACATACTTCCATTTATTGAAAAGTGGCTTAAAAGCAAATCCACTAAAACAGAATCTCAACCACCCCAACCCTGACGAAAGTCGGGGTTTTTTTATGGAAAATTAAAATGTACAAATTAATCTGGAAAATACGCCTGCTCTGGCAAAAGTTATTCCCCAAGTATCGAGACTTCTCAACTTGCGACGATTGCTATACCACATGGTTTATTAATGAACTACAGCGAAGAAATCAGGTATGAAAGGAGTGTTTGAATTAGTTTTATTTGTGGCACTAGCTATCTTGTTGATTAGTCTGGTGCTTTTTTTTGCGGTAACTATTTTTAATTTTTAAGGATTAAAAATGCAGAAAATAGCATGTGATATTGGTTATGGTTTTACCAAATACAAAACCGACAAAATACTGGCAAGCTTCCCATCGGCAATTGCTCACGCTCGTAAGCATCAAGCGGATATAGCGCTGAACTTAGCTCACGAATTTGAGGGTGGACGTTATTTACTTGGTGATGCTGCAGTTAGAAATGCGCTGACTACTCGTGATTATAGCTGGCTGGCAAAATATGCGCCATTGTTGCTCTTTGAAGCGATTAATCAGGTAGCATTCAATCCAGCTGATGAGATTCAACTAGTAACTGGGCTTAGTTTATTGAACTGGTCTAAGCGCAATGAGTTTGCCGAGCGTCTGAGCGATTTTGTTGTCGATAAAATCCGTGTGAATAACATCAAAATTATACTAGTACCACAAGGTAAAGGCGTGTATCTGGACTGTTTGGCAAGAGTTGCGTGCTTAGCTAATCAATTATGTTTGATTGTTGACATTGGAACTAATACGCTTGACGTGATTCCCTTTGAGTCTGGCAAGGCTTTAGCGGCCGAAGCATACGCAACATGTGACGGAATGAATCAAGTTATTCAGGAAGTGCAAAAGCTAGTTAATCGTGAATTTGGTATTTCGGCTAGTGAAGCCGAAGTTACCAAAATCATCAGAACCAATCAAATTAGTATTGCTGGTGAAACACGTGATTTATCGGTGTGGATTGAAGAAGAAAAGCAGATTTATTTTGAGATGATTTTAAATCAGATTCGTAGTAAAAATGCTGATTTATACAAACGTGCTGATCTGATTATCTTTGCCGGTGGTGGTGCTAACTATGCCCCGGATTATCTACCAGAGAATAAGCAATTTTATTTCGCACCTGAGCCTGAAAACTCTAACGTTAATGGTTATTTTACTTTATTTGGTGATTAACCATGGCACGACTACAGGTAAATATAGATGATGAGGTCAGCGACATTTTAAACAGTTTTAATCGCACGGATCAAAAACGTTTATTCATTGAGTATGCAATTAAATCAGCCGCTAAAAACCCAGAAGTTTGTGAGATTTTTGGATTAACAGATAGAGCTCAATTATCAGTGCCAGCAAAGGATAAACTACAGGTAATGGATGTTATACAAACGGTAAAAGGTGAGGTTGCACCAGGCAAAGTTACTATTGATAATGAGTTTAGCGATGGATAACTGCGATAACCTAAGCTACTACATTAATTCGCGCAGTAATGGTAAGCGCTTTTTTGTTTTTTCTGCTGGAGATTTAGAACAGTATAATCAAATGGCCGCTAATCCGGTAACTATGGATCAGCTCAATTATCTGGGCTGGTATGAGGTTTGCGGATTAAAAGATCACTTGATTTATTTGAGGAAGGAATAGCAAATTTGAAGGTAATTGAAGTCTTTTTTATTCTGGCACTAGCTATCATCTTAATTAGTTTAGTGCCTTTTCTTTTGCGGTAACTATTTTTAATTTTTAGGAGTCTTTAATCATGAAACAATTCAGTAAATTTCTTGAGGAATACCAAGGCGGTATTTTAGATGATACGCTCGGTAAAGAGTTAGCTAAGTTAACTGAAGCTGTTGGTAAACAAGGCAAAAAAGGTACTATGAGTTTAAGCCTTATTCTTAAACCTGCAGGTAATGGCAAAATGGATTTATCCATTTCCTACGCAGCTAAGCCACCAATTGATAATACTGTCAGCGGCTTGATGTTTGTCGATGATGATAACAACTTGGTTGCTGCTGATCCAAATCAGCCAGTATTAACCGGAATGCGGATTGTTACTTCTCAGGAAGAGCAGCAACAACCTCGCGAAGCAATTTAATTTTAGCGGAAAGGAAAATCATGAGCGCTGAAAAAAACATTTTAGAAACTTTTGTCGAACATCAAAACGATGTTGATACTATTCTAAATGTACCTGGAACAGATACACCATTGCTAATTTTGCACAATGGTGATAAACAAGCTGTTGATTTGGAAAAGTACCTGAATCAACCCCTGAAGTTACGAACAACTAAAGAGTTTCGCGATATTCGTGGATTCATTGACTATGTGAATGACTTCAAGGGTGAACATACTGTGATCTTTGCCGGTAGTGAGCAGATTACCGCAATTTTTGATTATCATAAAAAGGATGATCCTCGGTGGTGCAATCATATTGCTACATTCAAGCTATCAATCTCTAATCGCTGGAAGATTTGGACTGGTGCTCATAATGAGTGGATGCCTCAGAAACGATTCGCTGATTTTCTCGACAGTGGTTTAAATGAAATTATTGTATCAATCATTAACGGTAAATCAACTCCATCACAGGCAGAAGTTCTTAGCATCGTTAAAAACTTCAGGACTACCCAAACATATGAATATGATTCAAGCATTGACGAAGGTAGTGAAACTATTGGATTCAAGAAGATTATTCAGGGAGGCTCTTCTAAAACAGAGAAACTGGTATTACCTGAATATGTGATGATTGCGTTACAGCCATATGAAGATATTCACGTGATTAATGACCGTTTATCTGAAGACTTACAGTTACCGGCTTATGAACTTAAAGTTAAATTAAGCTGGATGGTTCAAACCGAAGGTGAGCGCGGTGTCTTGGGCTTTAAAATACAGATTCTAAATGTTGAAAATGTATTGAATAAAACCCTTGAAAAAATCAAAAATGCCGTCGCAAACCTAACTGAAGTGAAAACCTATATCGGGTAATTAATCTGCTCACCCATGAATTTGAGTGAGCATTTAACACACAGGACATTGACTGCAGCGCATTTGTAAAGTGCGCTGTCTTGAATGGCTTGCAAGTGGGCTTATAGATGCTGATTCATAGATAGTCGGTAGCTTTAAGCCCATTTATCCACAGGTAGCCCACATAAGTTGTGGGTTATTACTTTTGTAATGACTAAAACAGGAAGTTATATGACAAATTCACAATTAAAAAAACAAGCACAAAAGCTTTTAAATAAATGGCAAAAAACGATAAAAATTGGAGATAGAGTTAAATACTATCCGATTATGGGCGAAGCCAAGTTTCGCGAATATACTGTTCAATCAGAGGCATTTTTAACTGATGGTGGGATGGGTGCTGGTGTTTTTTTAGAAGGATTTTCTGGGTATGTATGTTTAGATCATCTGGAGTTAATCAATGATTGAAACGGAGTAATTAACTAATTTATTGGGGTTACCATGAATGAAAAAGAAAAAGCGCTTGCCAAGATTCAAAAATGTTTGCGGCTAGCTAATAGTACTAATCCACATGAGGCAGCACAGGCACTTAAACAAGCGTACGCGCTAATGCGTAAGCACAATATTAGTGAGGGAGTAGCGATTGACTGCGGAGATATTACCATCGGCAGTGAATTAAACGCGACGAATACTAACAAAATTCCTGAATGGTTAAATCACCTAGTCAATGTGATTCAAGATACTTTTTCGGTAGTTGCAACCTGCAGGACTTATTCTGGTAGTAATTATTATGGATCTCGTACGACATATAAATCAACCATAAAATTTCACGGTGAACGCAGCGATGTTATTATTGCTGAGTATGCTTTTAATTTTTTATTACGGTTATTACGTAAAAGTAGAAGCGAATATTCTTCACAACTCAGTTCGTTTAAGCGGAATCGGACAAAATTAGCTGATCAATATGCTCAAGGTTGGTGTATTGGTGTTAATAATGCACTTAGGGATTTACGACGATTTAATCCAGACGAGCAAAAAAAGCAACGCGAAAAAATCAACAACTACATTAATACAGTACATGGCGATTTAGATACCAAGAAAATAACCAAGCAAACCGCAACCGACATGACGTCATTAAGAGCTGGGTTTAATGATGGGCAAAAGGTTGAGATTAATCGCGGGATTAATACTACAGAGCAAACTTATTTGGAGGATAAAACAGCATGAGAACAATTAAAGACATATTAGCAATAGACCCTAACGCTAGATTTTCGTGTGATGATGTTGAACACGGCGCGTTTCCAGGTGACGAAATTTTAGAGCAGATTGGTTATTGTGATGAAATTCCTGTGGTTACTTATTGTAAACCAAACTATTTTGCAATGGACGCTGTTGACATTCTAGAGCGCGAAGCAGAATGCTGGACTGATGCTTATGAAGACTATGAATTACATTATAGTATAGAATTAAAAGCCAAACTGCAGGCTGTGCTTGATGAGATTGTCGAGTACGAAAAGGCAGCTAATACTTCTTATTCCTGCGGCGAAGAGTTAGATATTAGCGAGGAATGGAAACAGTTGAAAGGTGAATGATGATTATTTTGCTAGACGAAATGATAAATAAAGAACTTATTTATTATTATGATAGAGTTACAGAGAAGCAATATGAACATAAATCAATAATAGTTGGATTTAGTTATGATTTTAATTATGTTTTCCTTGCCTCAGAGCGACAGTATAAAGGTAGAATTTTCAGTGATTATTTAAAATATCATACTATTTTACATAAATGTCATAACTTGGGAATGTCTGTTTTTAGGACATATGTGGGTGGACTTGTGGCAGTTGGAGGTGTTCATAAAGAATTTAAGCAAATACAACAAATAATCTTTAATAAACGAGATAGAGAATTATTGTGTAAACAAAATACGTTGCTTAATAAACTTAAACAAATAGACGAAACGAAGCAATCCTATGCAGATGAAGTTCAACGGCTTAAAGTTTATGAGGTGAATAATGAGTAACACGGGATTTTGGCTTAATACTATTCAAATTGTTCTATTTGCAATACTTGGCGTTTATAGCACTTTAAAAATGAAAAAAGCAAAAGATAATAAAGATTTGTTTAAAATGCTTGATGAAATGTGTACAAGTATATTAGCTTATTTAGCAATGATGTTAACGATTTTAATGAGGTAATCTGATGGATGAGTTTATTAATGACTTAGCGGATCAAATTGCAGACTGTGTATACTGTAAAAAATGCCGCAAAGGAATAACAATTAATATTAAATCTCTTGGATTTGCACTAGAGCGCTCGCTCGGAAAGAGTGCGTTCAAAATGTTAAAAATTGGGATTCTGCAAGATCAACTAGTGACGCTGGGATTTGGATTTGAAAAACGAGATGCCAAATTAGACTTGTATCAAATAAATTCAATGTTTGATAAAAAACATTACCATATTATGTTTTGGAAAGATCTTGTATTTGTGCGTGACGAAATATTTTATTACGACTCTCCGACATTTATTCAAGACGTATTAACAAAAGTAAAGGAGTTAATCAACTATGAGTAAGAATAAAACACCAAAAAGCTGTGAAAACTGTTGTTATTCTAAAAGCGAATTTTGCTCTGAAGCTGGGTATAATCTACTGGTTTGCATTAACGGACTCTCTTGGGCTTGCGGAGAATATGTTTACCCAAAGTATAAGTGTGAAAGATTCCGGCAGAAGGCACCTAAATCTTGGAAAGTTGGGAAAGCGGGGGTAACTAACCATGATTAAAATATCTACTATCAAAAACGGTGTGACTAATTGCACCTATTGCCAAACTGCAGCAGTTAATCGCCGCATACGGCATTTAACAGATTCAGAGCATGAGATAGTATCAACCAAACAAGCAACGCTTGCTGAACTAGCTGAGCTAGAAGCGGTTATCACTAAGCCAGCACCGATGAAGCGCAGAAGCAATTAATTATTTTAAGGAAATTATAATGGGAACTAGAGCAAGTATTGTAATTCAGGATAAACATGATACTATATTCTTATATCGTGGGCATGATGGATATCCATCTGAAACATTAACCGACTTACAAAAAACATTAGATAAATATTCTCAATACCTAGATGACGCGGTTAGTATAGCAACATGGATTTTATGGCAACAGAATCAACTAAGCTCAACGCCAGATTATGAATTAACTTCTTGCTGTCACGGTGATGAAGATTATTTATATCTAATTGATAGTAAAACCAAAAAAGTACAAGCGTATCAGACTCCGCGCAAAGATGACTGGGAGATACAAAATATAGCAAACATTATTGCTGATTGTAAGAAAATAGAGCATGAGTGACATACTAATCGAATACTACAGGTTGCAGCTAGATGCTGCTATTGAGTTAATGTTAAATTTATGGAGGATATGATGGAAACATATGTAAAATTAGGCTGGATTAAACTAAGTGCGTTTGCAAAACTCACTGGAATTAGTGAAATAGCAGTAAAAAGACGTAAAGAAAATGTTAATTATCCTGCTTGGCGAGTTGGTGCAGGAATGGTTAAGCTGCTTAGGGATGGTCATTATGTCAACTATGAGGAATATTTAAAATGGGCAGAAAAACAGCCGTCAGTAGCGGCATAAGGGAACGTAACGGACGTATTGAAATAGACTTTTACTATGGCGGTGTTCGTTGTCGTGAAACCTTACTACTTGAACCAAACCCTAAGAATCTAAAGTATGCGGCTCAATTAAGAGCCGCTATTCTTTTTGAAATTAGTCTGAATAAATTTGATTATGCGACATATTTCCCAAGCTCTCAACGAGTGAAGCAATTTGCTACAGCTCAAAGTTTTACAATGGATGAACTATTAAATCGACAGATTGAGCTTTATACTGGGCGGGAGTCAAACGGCAATATGTCAATTTCAACGCTGCAGGGGTATGTGAACTCAATCCAAGCTCATTTGATACCCTCATTTGGCAAATATGATATAACCGAGTTAACTCCAATGTTAATTAAAGATTGGATATATTCGCTAAATTGCTCAGCTAAAACAATTCGCAATACCTTAATCCCATTGAGTAAGGTTCTCAAAACTGCACTCAATGATAGAGTAATCAAGTCTAATCCACTTGAAGATTTGGACTTAGACGAAATAATAAAGGATATTGCCAAGCCCTCAATCAGAGAGAAGATAGACCCATTTTCTACCGAAGAAAAAGAGTATTTGATTAATATCGCTACCGGACAGCTAAAAAATATAGTTCAATTCAATTTTTGGGCTGGGTTGCGCACTGGAGAATTAATAGCTCTACGCTGGCAAGACATTGATCTTGAAAATAGAATAATCCATGTTAAGCATAATATAGTTAGAGGAAAGGAGAAAGCTCCTAAGACTAAATCTGGAGTTCGTAAAATCATTATGCTGCCACAGGCTGAAATTGCTTTAATTCAGCAGTTTGAAATTACAGGTCGGCAAAATGATTTTGTATTTCATAATCCTACTTATAACTTGCCATGGGCTAACGACCAAGCAATTCGACAGCAATGGCAAAAATTATTCAAAGATGGTAAAGTGCGATACAGATATTTTTATCAAACTAGACATACTTATGCAAGCACCCTGTTGACTAATGGTGAAAATATTGCGTGGATTGCTACTCAGCTTGGACATATTAACACTGAAATGGTGATAAAAAGCTATGGAAAATTTATACCCGACTCGGGCGTAATTGGAGGCTATAAGATGAAAGGTAATTACTAGCTTTGGTCGCTGTGTGGTCACTGCATTATTCTGTTTTGCTTTAACTCATTGACTTACTTGGGTTTTATTGGCGGAAAAGGCGGGATTCGAACCCGCGAGACGTTTTACCGTCTGCTCCCTTTCCAAGGGAGTACCTTCGGCCACTCAGACACTTTTCCTGACATAAATACAGGCGTTATTATAAAGCAAGCGCTGTGTCTTCGCTAAAGTTTTTTAAAATATTTGCTCTCAGGGCTCAAATCTTGCAAAGCTAAACTAAAACTCAGTTTAAATTAATATTTGATGAATAAAAGCGACTTAACGATTAAATACTTTTAAAAATGTTGGCAATTTGCTATGTAATCGGGTAAGACCGCCCTCACGGGCGGGACTTCCCACACCACCGTACGTGCGTTGTCGCATACGGCGGTTTTA